>DASPRM010000126.1 GCA_035624455.1 Terriglobales bacterium | reverse complement strand
ACGATCGTTGGCACGTGAAAGATGTGCTGATCGAATCCGGCGAAGAAGAAGACACGGTTTTTCACCATGGGCCCTCCAAGCGTGGCTCCGAATTGGTGCTGCCGGTCCTCGGGCTTGAAGTCGAGAAACGCGGGCGTGGCGCCAAATTCGCTGTCGCGCAAAAAATAAAACGCTTTGCCGTGAAAATGGTTAGATCCCGACTTGGTAACTACGTTGACTACCGCTCCCCCAGCGCGGCCGAGTTCGGCACCGTAGGCGTTCGACGATACTCGAAATTCCTGCACCACTTCATTGCTGAACTGATAAGGAGCGCGGTAGCGGCCGCGAGCCTGGGCAAAAAAACTGTTGTTGTTGTCCGCGCCGTCAACTAGAAAGCTGGATTGAAAGCCGCGAATTCCACCATACGCGAGATCGCCGTTTGAAGCCGAGGTCAGACCACGAGGATCCTGGGTAACCCCTGGAGCGAGTAGAGTCAGATCGGTATAGCGGCGTCCATTCAGGGGGAGGCCGTCGATGGCGCGATCATCGATGATGTGCGAGATTTCGCTGGTTTTGGTCTCGACCAGCGCAGGGGACTCGAAAACAGTCACCGCCTCGCTCGCTTGCGCCACCCGCAGCTTCAGCCAGAGCTCCAGGCTCGCGCCCAGGTCCACCTGCAAGCGCGTAAGCTGCTCGGGCGCCATCCCTTTGGCTTCGACGCGAACCTGATATTCACCCGGAGAGAGCAACTGTGCGGAAAAAGTTCCCTCCTGGTCGGTGAGCAGTTCCCGCCGCACGCCAAAGTCGCTGCTGGTAACCACGACCGCAGCGCCGGGAACACGCGCACCGCCGCTGTCAACTACAGTTCCGCGAATGGCGCCGGTGGAAGCGTCCTGAGCCTGTGCCGCTGCACAGGCGATGAATAAGATGAACCCGACGAGAATCCACGAGACCAGCGCCAGACAGAGGCAGAGAGTATGCGTCCGGGGAAGAGGGTACTTCATCTTGATAACTCCACAAGAAATGAGAACGCACGAGTGATAGCAGTTCACGCGCAGGCGGGTCTGTAAGGCGTGTCGCAATGGCCGGACTTATCGCGAGAAGCAGCTTCCCGATGCGAAACGCGAAGCAAAAGAGGTTCCACAGCGTTTCAGACAGCTGATTGGTGAATGCTGAATACTAACTACTGAATACTGACTACTGATTGCTGATTGTTGCTGTTTTGGCCCACAGCACCCTGCATGTTATGTTCATTGTTTTCGGGACATCGGGCGAAGACCTACGTATGCTGCCCGGCGCCCGCGTGACGCAATGATCCGTCCCTATCAGGGAGTGTTGCCCAAGATTCCTGCGTCGGCTTACGTCGACGAGTCGGCGCAGGTGATCGGTGATGTCGAGTTGGGTGAAAGCGCCAGCGTGTGGATGAATGCCGTAGTCCGCGGTGACGTGAATTACATCCGTATCGGCGCAAACTCGAACATTCAGGATTGCAGCGTACTGCATGGCATGCTGGACGAGTGGCCAGTGGTGGTGGGAGATTGGGTAACCGTCGGCCACTCGGTGACCCTTCACGGCTGCGTAGTGGAAGATCGCTGCCTGATCGGGATGGGGGCGATCGTTTTGAACGGCGCTCGCATCGGCACAGGATCGATCGTCGCGGCCGGCACCCTCATCCCGGAGAAGATGATCATTGATCCCGGCTCGCTGGTCATGGGATCCCCCGGTAAAGTACGCCGCAAGCTGAAGGAGCAGGAGCAGGAGACGATTTTGCAATACGCGCGGCGCTATCTGGGATATCGGGAGTCGTACTTGCGAGAGCGCAACACTGTCCCGGTGAAAGCTGACGGCTGAATTCTGAATTTCATGATCAAAGCCATTCGAGGAACCCGCGACCTGCTGCCGCCGGAGACGGTACTGTGGAACTTCGTAGAGGCGGCGGCCCGCGACGTCTTCCGACAATACAATTTTCAGGAAATCCGCACCCCGATTTTCGAAGCGACCGAGCTCTTCGCGCGCGGCGTAGGCGAAGATACCGACATCGTTTCGAAGGAGATGTACACCTTTGAAGACCGCACTCGCGCTGACAGCGATAAAGGCCAGTCGCTGACTCTGCGCCCGGAAAATACGGCTGGCGTGGTCCGCGCGTACATCGAGCACAATCTGGGGGAGCGCGGCCTGAACAAGCTCTTCTACATTGGTCCGCAGTTCCGCCGCGAGCGCCCGCAGAAGGGCCGCTACCGCCAGTTCTATCAGATCGGAGCGGAGGTGATCGGTCCCCCAACCGCAGGAAGCGAGTCCCCCGCACGTGATGCCGAGATCCTGGAGATGCTCGCCGTGCTGCTGGACCGCCTGGGCGTGGCGAACTGGACATTGCTGCTCAATTCTGTGGGCTGCTTCGACGATCGCCAACGCTACAACCAGGCCTTGCGCAAGGCGCTCGAACCTGTGATCGGCCAGATGTGCGAGGACTGCCAGCGGCGGGCGGCGACCAATCCGCTGCGCGTCTTTGACTGCAAAGTGCCGGAGGATCAGCCGATCATCGACAAGCTGCCACGCATCAGTCAATACCTGGATGAACCGTGCCGCGAGCACTTCGCCGAGGTACAAGCGATCCTGATGGCGGTCGGTGTGCCCTTCGTGTTGAACGATCGCCTGGTGCGCGGGCTCGACTATTACACTCGCACCGCATTTGAATTCACCCACGGCGCGCTCGGCGCACAGAATGCGATCCTTGGCGGTGGCCGCTATGATGGCTTGTCGGAGGCCTTGGGAGGCCCGAAGGCTCCGGGCATCGGCTTCGCCATCGGTGAGGACCGGCTGGTGCTGTCGCTGCAGGAATCGGCCGACGCGGTGGTCAAGAAGCCGGATGCCTATGTTGCGCCACTTGGCGCCGGGATGAATCGTCCGGCGGCAGGACTGGCGCGAGAGCTGCGGCAGCACGACTTGATCATCGAACTCGGCGACGAAAGCTTTCGCCTGAAGAAGTCATTGGAGACGGCGACGAAGGTGGGGGCGCGCTTCGCCATCATTGTGGGTGAAAACGAGATTGCCTCGGGCGTGTTTCCGCTGAAGGACCAAACCAGCGGCGAGCAGGTAAAGGTTCAGCGTGCAGACCTGGCAGCAAGAATACAGGCTGCAAGATAACAGGGTGGAGCAGGGCTTCAACCCTGCATTGTAAAGCGAGCATAAGTGTCGGCTTTAGCCACTGAGGAACCCCGGTCATATGACACGATTTTCCTCAGGGGCTAAAGCCCGCATTCTCGCAGCTTTCTGTTGCAGGCCTGAAGGCCTGCTCTACCTACCTTGAATCATGCAGGCCCCAAGGTCGGCTGCCGTACACTGAGGATACTACGGCGACATCAACGAGGTAAGGAAAAACCACATTGCTCGATTTTTTAGGTGATCTTCGACGAACGCACATGTGCGGCGAACTGCGGGTTAGTAACGCGGGCAGCCGCGCGGTGCTGATGGGCTGGGTGAACCGGCGTCGCGATCTGGGCAACATCATCTTTATTGATGTCCGCGACCGCACCGGGGTCACGCAGGTGGTGTTCGACGCTTCTGCAGGCACCGCGCTTCACGAGAAGGCAGAGCTTTTGCGGTCAGAGTACGTGGTTGCAGTCACTGGTACCGTGCGCAAGCGCGAACCGCAGACCGTGAATAAGAACATTCCCACCGGTGAGGTCGAGCTCGTTGCGGAAGAGCTGCTCATCCTGAACGAATCGAAGAATCCCCCATTCCTTCCCGGCGAGACCGTCCCCAACGAAGAGATGCGGCTCACCTATCGCTACATCGATCTCCGTCGCGACAAAATGCAATACAACATCGAGCTGCGTCACAAGGTGGCGCTCGCGATTCGGCAATATCTTTCCAGCCAGGGCTTTTTCGAGATCGAAACGCCGTTCATGACGCGCTCCACTCCCGAGGGCGCACGCGATTATCTGGTCCCCAGCCGCGTGCACCCGGGCGCGTTCTATGCCCTGCCGCAGTCCCCGCAATTGTTCAAGCAGATCCTGATGATCTCGGGGTTCGACAAATATTTCCAGATCGTGCGCTGCTTCCGCGACGAGGATTTGCGCGCCGACCGCCAGCCGGAGTTCACGCAAATCGATCTGGAGATGAGCTACCCGCAACAGGATCGCGTTTTCGAAATCGTGGAGGGATTTCTGGCGGCGGCGTTCAAAGTGGCAGGCGTGCAGGTGAAGACGCCATTTCCGCGGATGACTTATGACCAGGCCATGCGGCAATACGGCTCCGACAAGCCGGATTTGCGATTTCCGCCGATGGTAGACGTACGCCAGGCGTTCGCACCCGAAAATCTCGAAACGTTGAAGATCGATTCGCAATTGCCGGTGATGGCGATTCGCATCCCCAAAGTCGGCGAGCTTTCGCGCAAGGAGCGCGACGACATCAAGACGCTCTTCGCATCCCGCAATGCGGCCAAGTTGTTCGAGGATTTCAAGCGCCTGGAAAAATCGTTTCCCGAGGCGGCGTCCCGAATTGGGCAAGCAAGCGGCGCCGTGGAAGGGGACCTGCTCGTGCTGGTCTCCGGCGGCTCAACCCCCAGCACGCATCCCTCGGAAGGCGGAGTCAAGCCCGAGGTCAAACAGCACGACGTCGCCGTGTACACCGCGGCCGGCGGATTACGCATCGATTTGGCAAAAAAATACGCGGACCGGCATGGTTTGCTCGGTGGCGCACGCAACGATGCTGCCTCTTACAAATTCCTCTGGGTTACTGACTTCCCCATGTTCGAGTGGGATGACGAGGGCAAGCGCTGGGCGGCGGCACATCATCCGTTCACATCGCCGCATGAAGCGGACATGGACAAGCTGGAGTCTGATCCCGGCGCCGTGCGCGCCAACGCTTACGACGTGGTGCTGAACGGAACCGAACTGGGGTCGGGCTCGATCCGCATCCATCGTCAGGACATTCAACGCAGGATTTTTCGCGCTCTGGGCATGACGGAAGAGGAGGCGAAATCGCGCTTCGGATTTTTCCTGGAGGCGTTGGAGTACGGCACTCCGCCACACGGAGGCATCGCACTAGGACTGGATCGAATCGTCATGATTCTCGCAGGCGCGGAGAGCTTGCGCGAAGTCATTCCTTTCCCCAAGACGGCGCAGGCGAAGGACCTGATGGTGGATGCGCCCACACCGGTGAGCGAAGCGCAATTGAGAGAACTGAATATTGCGATCCGGAAAAGCTAGTTCGGACTATTGAAAATGCTATTACCTTAGGGTGGAGCAGGGCTTTAGCCCTGCATCGCAGTTCGGTGCGCGGTATCTCGCGCTGCTGAGGGTGCCCCGTTCAAGCGATGCTTGGCGGGTAGTTAGTCGCGGGGGCTTTCAACCTTCAAATCTCCACCCCATCTTCAATTTACCCGATTCCAACTTACCCGATTACAATTCCCCCATGGGCCGCATTCACGTTCTCTCGGAAAACGTGGCCAACAAGATCGCTGCCGGCGAAGTGGTGGAGCGGCCTGCCTCGGTGGTCAAGGAGTTGCTGGAGAACTCCCTGGATGCGGGCGCACGCCGCATACGAATTCACGTCGAGGCCGGTGGCAAAAAGCTGATCCAGATCGTAGACGACGGTTACGGCATGGTCCGCGATGACGCGCTGCTGGCCTTCGAGCGCCACGCCACCTCAAAAATTCGCACCGCCGAAGATCTGCTGAATGTGGGCACGCTCGGCTTTCGCGGTGAAGCGCTGCCTTCCATCGCTTCCGTCTCCCGCTTGCGCCTGGAAACAAGAACGGCGGAGGAGCCAGAAGGCACAATTGTTGAGATCAATGGCGGCAAGATTGCCCGCGTAGAAGGAGCCGGGCTCCCGCTGGGAACCTCCATCAGCGTTCGCGACCTCTTCTTCAATACTCCGGCACGGCGCAAATTCCTGAAGGCGGAGTCCACCGAACTGTCGCATATCGCCTCATTGGTGACACATTACGCTCTGGCCCATCCGGAGATGCACTTCGAGCTGCACACGGCGACCAACGAACTGCTGATTGCTTCGCCGGTTGCAAACCACTCGGAACGCATCTATCAGATCTTCGGCAAGGACACGCTGGATCAGCTGATCCCAGTTGCGGCGGTGCTGCCTCTGCAGCGGATTGGCTTGCCTCAGCCTCCACCCTGGGCAAAGCGTCATGCCGACGAGGATGATGGACGGCTGGCGGAGCCTGGCGAGGTGCGGATGCATGGCTTCGTCTCCAAGCCCGAGATCCAGAAGCTGAATCGGAATTCTATCTTTGTCTTCGTGAACGGCCGGCTGATTCGCGACCGCCTGGTGCAGCACGCGCTCACTGAAGCCTACCGAAATATTCTGCCGCCGACGGTTTTTCCTGTAGTCCTGCTGTTCCTGGAGATGCCTACGGCGGAGGTCGATGTGAATGTCCATCCTTCGAAAACCGAAGTGCGCTTCCGCCAGCAGAGCATCTTGCACGACTTCGTGCGGGATTCGGCACGTGCGGCGCTGATGAAGGCGCGCCCTGTACCTCAGTTCGCTGCGGAAATTCGTGCCTACCCATCGGCTTCGACATCGTTCAGCCCCGGCCGGCTCGGCACCGGCTTGGAAACTGCCCAGGCGGTCGGAGAAGCCGACGATTTCGGGATTACCTCTCGCGACGTTGCTTTTGCCTTAGCGCCACCGTCGCCTCCTGCTCGCAGCCAGGGACTCGGGTTCGAAGACGGCTTTGACCTCAGCGCCAATGCCGCCCTTCCGGTGGCGCGGCTCGGCGCACAGACGTTTGGATCGCATATTCCTTCGCGAGCCAACGACGATTGTGCAAGTTCCATTGACCTTGACGAGGGCGAATCCGGGCAGGTGGATTTGCTGGCCCTCGCATCTCTGCGCCCGCTGGGGCAGATTCGCGATTCCTTCATCCTGGCAGTGAATCACGATGGTCTGTGGATCATCGATCAGCACGTCGCTCATGAGCGCGTGCTCTTCGAGAAGGTTCTTCGGCAGCGTGCCGCGGAGCGCGTCGAAAGCCAGCGCCTGCTGATGCCGATGGTTCTGGAACTCACTCCCAGCCAGCAGGCGGTGTTCACAGAAATTTCTGAGGAATTGCGGCGCAATGGGTTTGAAGTCGATCCCTTCGGAGTGCGAACCATCTCGGTGAAGACGGCGCCCGCGGGCGTCGAGGCCAACGACATCGAAGGTATGCTGCACGAATTGCTGGAGCAGTTGCAGCGTGAGGACCAGGCCGTAAACCTAGAGCAGGTTCGCGGCCGCATTGCCGCATCGATCGCCTGTCATGCAGCCATCAAGATCAACACCCCGCTTGAGCAAAACAAAATGGAGTGGCTTCTGAAGGAGCTGGCAAAAACCGAGTGCCCTATGAGTTGCCCACACGGCAGGCCGGTAGTACTGCGGTATTCTCTAAGGGACATTCAAAGGGCTTTTAAAAGGATTTAAAGACAATGACACTCGATGAACTCACCGAGATGCGCCGCAGGAAGTGGCATGTCGATGGCAACGCCGTCCGCACCCTGGACTCGGCGCGCGAGTTCATGGAGTCGGTGGGATTCTGTCTGCTCTACCCCTTGCATCCACCTCTGCTTATACCCACCTTCATTGGCGCCTTTGGCGGAAGCGATGAGGGCTTGCCCACCTGGCGACAGGCGTTTGGCGACTCTCGCGCCGGGGATGCCACGGAGTTGATGGTGCGGTTGTTGCGCGAGCGATCCGCCTACGAGGCCAATCTCTTCGGAGAAACCAATTTCCTGATCGCCTCCTCGGTGTTTCCTTATTTCTATGGCCTAGTGGGAGATCGTAATCCGCGACAAGTTCCCAAACCAGGCGTCCGCTCGGAGTACTCGCCACTGGCCCGCGATATCTTTGAAGTCATTCGTACGAAGGGACCGATTTCCAAAATTCGAATGCGCGCCGTGCTGAGGGGAGAACCATCCGACGCGGCGCTGGATCGCGCGCTCGGGGAGTTGTGGTCGCGCCTGCGAATCACCCGCGTCGATTATGTCCCGGGCGAAGGAGCATACTGGGACGCGCTTTTTCGCTGGTCACCGGACGCGGTCCGGCAGGGGATACAACTCTCGGTACCGGAAGCATTGTCGGCATTAATCTCCAAATACCTGGATGCAGTGGTTGCCGCAGAGATGAGCGAAATCGAGGAATTCTTCTCCCACCTCGTGTCGCGCTCGCGGGTGCGGGATTCCATCAATGCTTTGCTCTCGGCGCGCGAGTACACCCTGGTCCACGTGGATAATCGCGCCATGGTCGAGATCACACAGCATGCCGAAGCAGTGGCCCCGGCAAGGTCCGTACCGATCGTGCCACGAGAAAAACGGCGGCGCCTGCAAGCTCAGCCAAAACAATGATTCCGCCATCCCGCAAGCTGATCATTGCCATCGACGGTCCGGCGGGCGCGGGTAAGAGCACCATCGCTTCCCGATTGGCGCAGCAGCTTGGCTACGTCAATCTGGAGACTGGGGCCATGTACCGCGCCTTGGCGTTGAAGGCGCTCGAGACGGGAATACCCTTGGACCTGGAGTTGCCGCTGGTGGGGTTAGCGCGGGCGTCCACCATCGAGCTGCAGCCGCTTGCGGGAGGGAATCGCGTGCTCCTCGATGGGAAGGATGTTTCGCGGCGAATCCGTGAGAAAGACGTCACCGACGCGGCATCGCAAGTGTCTGTGCTTCCTGGAGTGCGGGAATGGATGGTGGCGCGGCAGCGCGAAATGGGTTCCGGGGGCGGAGTAGTGATGGAGGGACGAGACATCGGAACCAGAGTTTTTCCCGATGCCGATGTGAAAGTCTTCCTGGATGCGAATTCCGACATCCGGGCACAGCGCCGCTTGCAGCAGGAGGCCGTTGCCACACATGTCGCCGACGCACGATCTATCGCCGACAATTTGCGCGAGCGCGACCGGCGTGACGCCACCAGGGCAGTTTCACCATTGGTAGCAGCGGACGATGCCGTCATCATCGACTCCAGTCACATGACGATTGAGCAGGTCCTAAAACAGATCGAAGCCTTAGTGCAGAACCAGCTAAAGCACAATGCTCCACGTTGAACCGCGTTCTCCCGCGTCTTGTGCAGGTCGCGGGTGCGGAGTCTGGTTCCCGATCCCCGATTACAATTTACCCGATTTACCAGTTTGATTTACCGATTCTGCGGATGAACAGGTAGACATGAGGAACTTCGACAGCCTTTCCGAACGTGAAATCCTGGCGCTGGCCATCTCTCTGGAAGAGGAAGACGAGCGCGTGTATTCGGACTTCGCCGAAGGTTTGCGGGAGAATTTTCCCGGCTCGGCGGCGGTCTTCGAGGGCATGCGGGAGGAAGAGGCCGGTCACCGCCGGCGTTTGATCGAAAGTTATCAGCAGAAGTTTGGCGATCACATTCCGCTGATTCGCCGCCACGACGTGAAAGGCTTCGTCAGCCGCAGGCCGGTGTGGCTGGTGCGCCCGCTGGGCCTCGACGTAGTCCGCAAGCAGGCCAGTTCGATGGAAGTCGAAACCAGGCGCTTTTACGAGAAAGCGGCTGCGCGAACCCAGGATCCCAAAATTCGCCAACTCCTCGATGATCTGGCCCAGGAAGAGCGTTCCCACGAGTATCGTGCGGAAGAACTGAACAAGGAAAAGCTTCCGGAGGAAACCAAGCGCGACGAAGAGCAGGCGCGGCGCAGACTCTTCGTGTTGCAGGTGGTGCAGCCGGGGCTGGCGGGGTTGATGGATGGCTCGGTCTCAACCCTGGCTCCGGTTTTTGCTGCCGCGTTCGCCACTCGCAATAGCTGGGATGCTTTCGTTGTGGGACTGGCAGCCTCGCTGGGTGCCGGCATCAGCATGGGATTCGCCGAAGCGCTCTCCGATGACGGCAGCCTCACCGGTCGCGGCCAGCCGTTGCTGCGCGGATTCATTACCGGAATGATGACAGCGATTGGCGGCGTGGGTCACACCCTGCCGTTCCTGATCAAAGACTTTCGTATTGCCATGGGAATTGCTGTGCTCGTCGTGGCCGCAGAATTGGGCGTGATTTCCTGGATTCGCCATCGCTACATGGAAACGCCCGCGCTGTCAGCCGCGGTGCAGGTAATGGTGGGAGGAATTCTGGTGTTTCTGACCGGCGTGCTGATCGGAAGTTCGTGAGCAAGGTGCGAGGCAACGCAATCTCAGAGGGTGAATCGCTGATGGGCGCCCACACTTTCGCGCTTCCATTACTGTGGCTGCCCCAAGAGATTTCATCGGATATCTGAAAAAGGAAGATCCGCGTGCAACGAATTATCCAGTTGTTATGCGTCTGCTTGCTAGCCTCATCGCTGCCGGGAGCAACGGAGTTGTTCTCTCATTTTGAGGCTGGGCCGCGTCTGCCCTATCGACATGCTTACTATCTCTTCCTCGCAGGAACACCCAATGGCTGCGAGGACTGCTACGTGCCTCTGCTGATCACCAAGGACCCTCTCGATGAGATCGCACAGGCTTCAGGCAAGGCAGATTGTGTCCTCATCATCACTTACGAACGGGACTCGATCTGGCACAACGAAGGCATGATCGCGGTAGCGCCTGGCGAGGTCGAAGCTTCACCGCGAATTATCCACATGCGAGGACGGAGGTATCGATATCAGGAAATCAGTTCCACCGAGGCTCTCAAACTTCTCGAGAAACCGCTGGGGACGATTCCCATATCGCGCCCGATGTTGCCGAAAGCCGCCTCTCCCGGTCCGGCGATCGACGATCTTGCCGCTGCGTTTCGTGCTCTGAACTGATTACACTGGCCTGATTCCGCCTCAGTTCGCCGTTTCCAAACCGTCAATCTGGTGCCTGCATCATGCTATAATTTCAACACTTTACTGTTTCCGTCGGAGGCTATATCGACAAGAGGTTTATTCGCACCAACGAGCGCGTCCGTGCCCGCGAAATTCGGGTGATCGATGATGAGGGCAATCAGCTAGGGATCATGGCGCCATTCGAAGCGCTGCGGATCGCGCGCGAAAAGAACATGGATCTGGTAGAAGTTTCACCTACGGCTCAACCGCCTGTCTGCCGCATCATGGATTTCGGTAAGTACCTCTACCAGCAGGAAAAGAGGGAACGCGAAGCCAAGAAACACCAGAAGATCATCACCGTCAAGGAAGTCAAGTTTCGCATTAATGTAGACGATCACGACTACCAGACGAAGAAGAATCACGTGCTGCGTTTTCTGGAAGAGGGCGATAAGGTCAAGGCAACCATTTTCTTCCGCGGGCGCGAAATGACGCGCCAGGGCCTGGGACGCGAGATTCTGCAGCGCCTGATCGCGGATGTGGGCCCCAGGGCCATCGTGGAGAACATGCCGCGTCAGGAAGGCAATACCCTGCACCTGATTTTGGCTCCTCCCAAAAAGACAGCCTGAAAGCCACGGACGTCCCGGACAGGCAATACAGGTTCACAGTCAAACGCGGACAACAGTGTCTGCGGAAGCATGCAGGATCCGCGGACAGGAGTGTCCGCGCCACAGAGTTATTTTTGCTGAAACAGAAGGAATACGATGCCGAAACTCAAAACTCACAGCGGCGCCTCGAAGCGTTTTAAGAAGACGGGGACCGGAAAGATCAAACGTGGCCACGCTTTCGCGCGGCACATCCTGACTTCCAAGGATGCTAAGCGCAAGCGCCACCTCGACAAAGATGTCATCATGGACAAGGCAGACACCAAGAAGATCAAGCGGATGCTGCCGTATTAATGGTGAGCGAATAGCTTGAGGGTGCCCCATCCTGGTGCCCTCTTTGGGCTAGGGTGGGGTAGTTGATTTAGTCCTGGAAGATGAACAACGCGCATGCCATCGGCACGCCGGGCGTGTGAAGAGGCGAGTCCTGAAACTCCTGCCTCCAGCCGCTGATAAACACAAAAAAAGGAGAAACAGAATGCCTCGCGTAAAACGTGGAACCAAGCGCCGCCAGAAGCGGAAGAAGATACTGGACCGGGCGGAAGGTTATTTCTTAACAAAATCAAAACTGTATCGCTCGGCGAAAGAATCGGTGGAGCGGGCACTGAAGTTCGCCTACTCCGGACGGCGTCAGAAGAAGCGCCAGTTCCGCTCGTTGTGGATCGTGCGCATCGGGGCCGCCGCCAAGCTGAATGGCTTGAGCTACAGCCAGTTCATCAACGGCTTGAAGAAGAGCGGGCTCGAGCTCGATCGCAAGGTCCTGGCCGATATGGCGGTGAACGATCCTAGCGGCTTCAAGAGTTTGGCTGCGCAGGCAAGGTCGGCGATCGGCAAGCCCGCAGCAGCCTGATCGCGAGCGGGACTCAGGGTAACCCAAGCTGCGGAGGGTGCCCCGTTCAAGCGAAGCTTGGGCGGGGTAGTTACACGTTCACCGAACACCCTTTGCTATTCCCAGCACACAGCAATTGAAAAATGCCGCTCACATATCAGGTGCCAAAACTCGAAGACTATTCGCCGGAAGCGCTGGATCGCGCTGTTGCCGATCTGCTCCGCGAACTGGAGGCTGAGCGTCAGCGCGTGAGCAATGACGGTGAGTTGAAGGAGTTCCGTGATTGCTGGCTTGGGCGCAAAAGCGGTGTGCTGACCCAGGTCAATGAGCTCTGGCTGAAAGCCGCACCAGGCCCGCAAAAGCCCGACGTTGGCCAGCGGGTCAACGACCTTAAGAAGAAAGTCGAGGAAGTTGTCGAGGCCTCCCGCGAGCGCATCTCAGCCACCGCCAGCGACATCCGCCTCGAATCTGAACGCCTCGACATCTCGCTTCCCGGCATCCGCCGTTCTCTGGGCGCGCAACATCCCATTATGCGCGTGATGCAGGAGATCGTGGACGTCTTCAAGGCCATGGGCTACTCCGTCGGTACCGGCCCGGAGATCGAGACCGACTACTACAATTTCGAGTCGCTGAATTTTCCGCCCAATCACCCGGCGCGCGACATGCAGGACACGATCTTCATCGCCGGGCAGGACCAGAAGCCGCAGCGCGATCGCCTGCTGCTGCGCACGCACACTTCTCCCGTGCAGATCCGCACCATGGAGACGCAGAAGCCGCCGCTGCGCATCGTCATTCCGGGCAGGGTGTACCGCAACGACGCTCCTGACGCCACGCACTCGCCCATGTTTCACCAAGTGGAGGGGCTGGCGGTGGATAACAACATCACCTTCAGCGATCTGAAGGGCACGCTCGATCACGCCATGAAGTCGCTGTTCGGATCTTCAGTGAAGACGCGCTTCCGGCCGTCGTTTTTCCCCTTCACGGAGCCCAGCGCGGAAGTCCTGATCAGCTGCATTTTTTGTAATGGCTCCGGCTACCAGGGCGGGAATCGCTGTCCGAATTGCAAGGCCAGCGGCTGGATTGAGATGCTCGGCTCCGGGATGGTGGACCCGGCCCTGTATGGATTTGTGGGCTACGATCCCGACAAGGTCAGCGGCTTCGCCTTCGGCATGGGTGTGGATCGCCTGGCCCTGATGAAGTACGCGGTGGACGACATTCAATTGTTTTTTCAGGGAGACGTCCGGTTCCTGCGGCAATTCGCGTAAGTCAGATGGCTTGAACGGCGCGGTCGAAAGGGGCAACGGCTTCAGCCGTGCCAAAAGATGCTTTCTGTGTTTTGACAGCACGAGCGGCCCGAAGGCCGCGAGGGATCTGCAGTTACAGGTTTCGCCCCGGCTCCTTCAGTCCGCCGCGCACCATGCAGCACGAAAGAGTCGAAAATACCTTGCTGAGTGCTGAATGCTGATTACTGAATGCTGAGTGCTAAATGCTGATTGCTAACCAATGAAACTTCTTCCCTCCTGGATTCGCGAATTCGTTAGCGTCCCGGCCGACGATCGCCAGCTCGCCGAGGCGCTCACTTCGGCCGGCATCTCTGTCGAAGGCATCGATCAGCTCGATGGCGAGAATGTTTATGAGGTTGAGATCGGCACGAACCGTGTCGATGCGATGAATCATTACGGCGTAGCGCGCGAGTGCTCGGCGATTTACAACACCGAGCTGAAACCACTGGCCAGTGTTGTGGGGGAAAGATCTGCGGCCGGCGATCCCGCCATTTCCCAGGTTAGCGCCGAAAAGCGTGGCGCGAACCCGGGGCACTTCCCTATTCAAATCGACGCTCCAGACCTCTGCGCTCGCTACACCGGGCAGGTCGTGCGCGGTGTCCGCATCAAGGAATCGCCAGAAAGGATCGCCCGCCGCCTCACACTGCTGGGCTCGCGGCCCATCAACAATGGCGCCGATGCGACCAACTATGCACTGTGGGAACTCGGCCATCCCACGCATGCTTTTGATCTCGACCTTCTGGAAGGCAAGATCATCGTTCGTCTCGCGCGCCAAGGCGAAACCATAAAGACGCTGGACGGTGTGGACCGCCAGCTCACGCCACAAGACCTCGTGATCGCCGATGCCTCCAAGCCTGTGGCGATTGCCGGAGTGATGGGCGGCTTCGACTCAATGATCACCGAGAAGACGCGCAACATCCTGATCGAAGCCGCCTGGTTCGATCCCGCGACCGTGCGCCGCACGGCGCGCCGCCTCGGCATGCATACAGACGCCTCCCATCGCTTTGAGCGTGGCGCAGATTTTGCCATCACCGCAGCCGCAGCGCGGCGCGTTGCGGAGCTCATCCTCGCCTCAGGCGGCGGGCAGATCGAGAGCGGACCGATCGACGTCATCGGCCATCAAATCGAGCGTCCTACACTGCCGCTGCGCCTCTCAGAAGTAAAACGCATTTTGGGACAGGACATCCCAGAAGACGAAATTATCCGCATTCTCACGCGCCTGGGATTCCAGGTAGCCGGCGGTCATCCCCTGAGAGTTACGGTTCCGACGTGGCGCCTGGATGTGGAGCGCGAAATCGATCTCATCGAAGAAGTCGCACGCATATATGGCTACGACCGTTTTCCCGACACGTTGCCGTCGTTCTCCGGAGGCGTGGTCGAGCTTCCGGATGCGCGCAAGGAAAGCCGCATGCGCGCCGATCTCCTTGCTCTGGGCTACAACGAAGCCATCTCCCTGAGCTTCATTTCACATCAGGAAGCGCGGCAATTCTCCGCTGCAACCATCGTCGAGATCGCCAATCCGCTGAGCGAGGAGGCATCAGTGATGCGCACCTCCATGGTTCCCGGCATGCTCGGCATGCTCGCCTGGAACCTGAATCGCGGAGTAAATGATGCGCGGCTCTTCGAGGCGGGCAACATCTACGAAAAATCCAGCCACCAGACGCGCGAACTGCGCCGCATCTGCCTGGGCGCAACCGGCAACGCCAATGAGGTGAGCGTTCACGAAAAGCCCCGTCCATACAGTTTTTTCGACCTCAAAGGCGACATCGAAACTCTGCTGACTGCTTTTCAATCCCAATCGCTCTGTTACCAGCCCGGCGATGGTAAGCGTGGAGCTAAGATTTCGGGGGTTTCGGCTGCCGATTACTACCACCCTGGCCGCTCCGCGGCAGCCGTGATGGATGGAGAACTCGTGGCCAGATTTGGCCAGATACATCCCCGGATTGCGGCCGAACGCAAGCTGCGGAAGGACGTGTTCATTGCGGAGCTCGACCTGGAGCGCCTCTTCCACCACCCGCTTCGGGAACCTCGCTATACGCCGGTTTCCAAGTTCCCGGCGGTAGACCGTGACTTCTCGTTCATCTTTGACGATCGGGTAACGTTCGAGCAGATCCAGGCTGCCGTTTCGGCCTTGCGTCTGCCTCACATACAGACTTTCCTTCCGGTCGAGATTTTTCGCGGTGGCGGAGTTCCCACTGGGAAATACTCTGTGCTCCTGCGCGCAGAGTTCCAATCGTCTGAGCGTACTCTGCGCGACGAAGAGGTCTCTGGCTGGTCGGAGCAGATCGCTAACGTGCTGCGGTCGCTGGGGGGAGGGCAGCGGGTGTAGGGCGGCGGGCAGTAATTAGCAATTAGCGGTCAGTAGTCCTCTCGCTTCATTGTGAGATAGCTTCTCAGTACACCCCGGTCCTCGCTCAAGATGACTGGTGAAGATCGTCTGGCGGCCACGGCTCCAAGCACATAAAATGCCCGATCAGGAGAGGGGGTGCACCTTGCCGCTTTCTCGCCGATCATTTCTTCGGGGCATGGGAGCCGGCGCCACTGCCGCGGTTGTGACACCGCCGCTGTCACGCGAGTACCTGCTCGCGCCCACTGAGCCTTTCCGAACCACTCAGCCCGGCGGACCCGTGCTGCTCAACGGAAACGAGAATGCCTACGGTCAATTCCCGAGCGTGGTAGAGGCCATGCAGAGAGCACTTCCCTATTGCAACCGCTACCCCTACAAGGAGTGGGATCGCCTCACTGCGACCATCGCCGAACGCCACTCGATCGGCGCGGAACAAGTATTACTTGGCAACGGATCGACGGAGCTGCTCCGCATCTGTGCCCAGGCCTTCACCGGGCCGGGGAAGAAACTGATCGTTCCTGTTCCAACTTATGAGTCTCTGGGTCGCTACGCGCAAGCCTTTGGGGCAGAGATCATCCCAGTTCCCCTGACCAAAGATTTCGCACACGACCTGGATGCAATGCTGCGGTCCACTGACTCGAGCACCGGGCTGGTTTATATCTGCAATCCCAACAACCCTACCGCCAGCCTCACCCCGCGCGGCGATATCGAAACCTTCATTGCTAAACTCCCGCCGACCACTAGTGTTCTGATTGATGAGGCGTACTTTCACTTCGCAAACGGTGGGACCGGATATTCCTCTTTCATTGGTCACCACGATAGGCGCGTCATCACGATCCGTACCTTCTCCAAAGTCTACGGTCTGGCGGGGCTACGCCTGGGGTACGGGGTGAGCACGAAGGAAACCATTAAACGCCTTAAGCCCTACCAACTGGAGGACACCCTCAACATGGTCGCAGTCCGCTGCGCCGTTACCGCTCTGGAAGATGACGCCGCCTTGGGAGCGGCGGCTTCGCGCAACGCCAACGATCGCTCCGAGTTCATTCGACAGGCTTCCAGTCGCGGGATTTCTCCCATCCCCTCCTATGCCAATTTCCTGATGTTCGATACTCACCGGCCCATCAAGGAAGTGATTTCCTACTTCGAGAAAAACAATGTGATCGTTGGCCGCCCATTTCCTCCCATGGACACCTACATGCGCATTTCCCTTGGCTTGCCGGGGGAGATGAGGGAGTTTTGGCGGGTGTGGGATCAGATGGCGCCGGCACGGGGCTGAGCGCGCCTTCTGTCGAGGCGCGCCTCGACCTGAACGGACGGGGACGTCCGTTCCCACGTTGTTGGGGTGGACAGGCGAGATCGCCTGTCCCACACGGAAAAAGATCCTTCGCTGCGCTCAGGATTTCGCCAGCGGGCTCCCGCTGACCTCACGCCCGCGAAGCGGCTCAACTTGTGGATAATTCCATCCCTTCCTGCGCTATACTGCGCTCGCGCCCCTCGTGAAATATACCGGGAAGGACCCCTGTTCGCATGTCTGTCAAAGCGATCCGTGAAGTGCCCGCTGAGATGCAAACTGACGATTTTCATTCCCTGGAAGAGAAGGTTTATCGCACGATCGAGCTGCTGAAGGCGGCCCGCGAAGCCAAAGCCGCTGCCGAGCGCGACACCTCTCGCCTGCGCGAACAACTGGAGATGCGCGAGGAAGAGATTGACTCCCTTCGCAACGAGGTGGTTGTCCTGAAAAAGGAACGGGAAGAAGTCCGTTCCCGCATTGAAAAGATGCTGAACCAGATTGATGAACTGACAGCCGCAGAAAACCAGGCATAATCATCTGGTGATCAGGCTGGCGTGAGCCGGAGCTGCTCCGCCGCCGGAAAGTTGGATCAGGGAGGTCATCTCGTTGAATCAGTCCAACGGCAACAGCGTGCGCGTGGAAATTTACGATCAGCCCTACAATCTGCGCGGCACAGATCCTGACTATATTCACAAACTAGCCGAGTACGTCGACAGCAAAATGCGCGCCGTGGCGGCTCAAACCGCAACTGTCGATTCCCTGCGCCTGGCCGTGCTGGCGGCCTTGAACATTGCTGATGAGTACCACATCCTGCGGCGCAAGTATGACTCCATCGCTTCCGAACTGAACAAACGCGCCAACTCCCTTTCGGGCGCGCTGGATGAAGTGCTGGAAGAAACCCGCCTGGCCGGTTAGGGATCGGCCAGCTGCTGTGGAGCAGCGCTCCGCCTGAACGGACGAGGATTTCCGTTCCCACCTGAGGCCGTGAGTCTTTGCTCCCACTTGAGTTCTGGCTCTGGGACACCTTGGGCCAGGGACGTTCAGCATTCGGGTTTCCAACTTTTTGCGCCCCACCACTTGCGCAGATCAAGACCTTTCTCTAGCATCCTCTTTGCAGCCGACCTGCAAGGTTGGTGATGGTGGCAACCGTATTTTTGAACCAACACCTCAATGAACGGGAGCTCGACTCGTAGATTGGTCCGGTGTGCAAGGTTCCGCCAGTCGGAAATGCCTAAAGGATCACGGCGAGTTCCCACACTAGCTAGGCTAGGTTCATTGACGGCCCACCACACGGCCCCCGCGGGTCGGCTTTGCTTTACCTTCCTGCTAAACTGAACTGCCTCCTCCCGCTCTGGCCTTTTCGGAGCTATGGGTGAGAGGTGCGACAAGTGGCATACTGTCGCGCATCTAACTGAGTAGACACGCGGTGTTTCCCAGACTCTTCCAGATCGGCAATTTCTCGCTGCCCACCTATGGGTTCCTGGTAGCTCTCGGGGTAGTGGTGGGGCTGATGACCACCGTCAAGCTCGCTCGCTCCCAGGGAATCGATCCCGACGCAGCCTGGAATCTGGGTGTGCTGGCCGTGCTCTTCGCCATCCTGGGAGCCAAGCTGCTTTTGTTCCTCAACAATTGGGATTGGTACTCGGCGCACCCGAGCGACATCTTCAGTCTAGCGACTCTGCAAGCGGGCGGAGTGTTCTACGGCGGCTTGATCGCTGCCCTGGCGGTTTCCTGGTGGTACATTCGCCGGCATCGGATGCCGGTGCTGCGCACGTGCGACACCTTTGCTCCAGGACTTGCGTTGGGACATGCCATTGGGCGAATCGGCTGCTTTGCGGCAGGTTGCTGCTATGGCAAGCCGACCTCTCATTGGTGGGGTGTCACCTTCCGTAATCCTCTCGCCCAGGCCTGGGTAGGAACACCACTCGGAGTGCCGCTCGAGCCCACGCAATTGTTCGAATCGGCGGTCGAACTAGCCAACTTTTTCATCCTGCTCTGGATAATTCGCCATAAGAAATTTGAAGGCCAGGTGATTGGCTCGTACCTGTTCCTCTACGGCCTGGCGCGATACTTCCTGGAGTTCCTGCGCGGCGATCCCGATCGCGGTTCGCTCTTCCACGGTGCGATGACCAACACACAGCTGATTTCGATTTTGCTGGTCATCGCTGGAGGCGTTCTATGGCTGCGCCGAAGTTCTGCCCCGGTGCTTGCAGATGCGGTGCACAATTGAGCAGCCATGACGGGCGACATTGCCTCTCCGACAACACGCCCGTTCCCATGTGATTCGCACTGCTCAACTCAAAAGCAGATCCCTCGCCGGCTTCGCTGGCTCGTGATGACAATAGGAGGAAGATGGCCGGCTTCGCCACCCCGTGATGACAATAGGAAGGACACGGCATTGAGTAGCAGTGACAAAGAGGACACTCCCGGCTACGGCTCGCCCGTCGCCGAGTTCCCAGCAAGCCTCATTGCTTCCCCCGAGGATTGCGGCAAGCGCCTCGACCAGTTTCTGGTCGCGCATGTTCCCGACATCAGCCGCGCTCGCGTTCAGCAGTGGATTGCGCAACAGAAGGTTCTGGTCAATGGAACGCCTGGTAAGTCTTCGCTGCGGCTGCGTGGTGGTGAGCAGATCACTCTGATTGACCTGCCTGCGCCGGACCCGCTTCGTGCCATCGCCGAAGATATTCCGCTTAAGGTTATCTACGAAGACGAGGACCTTGCGGTCATCGAGAAGCCGGCCGGGATGATGGTTCACGCCGGTGCGGGCGCAACCGATAGCGACCGCAATCGCGGTACGGTGGTGAATGCCCTGTTGCATCGTTTTGGTGCGCTATCTACGGTGAGCGGCGTGCTCCGACCCGGAATTGTCCACCGACTCGATCGCAATACCAGTGGCTTGCTGGTGGTGGCTAAGAATGATCGCGCTCACCGCAAGCTGGCCGCTCAGTTCGCGCGTCGGCAGGTGAGAAAGACCTACATCGCCCTGGTGCATGGCTGGCTAAAGCGGTCACAGGGAAGCATCAAGAGCGCTATAAGCCGCGATCTATTGCGCCGCACTCGTATGACAACACGACGCGCAGGCGGACGCGAAGCAGTTTCGCACTACAGGGTCGTAGAGCAGATTGATTCCGATTACGGCCGCTTTTCACTCTTGGAGGTGGCAATCGAGACGGGACGGACTCATCAAATCCGGGTTCACCTTTCTTCCATAGGACATCCCGTGGTGGGCGACACGCTTTATGGGGCTGCAGGAAACATCACTCCGGAGCCTGCACACAGACAGCCTGGACGAAGACGAGGGGCCCGAACTCCCACCGCGCCGAGCACGCCGGCTGTACTCTCTCTCCCCCGCCATTTTCTGCACGCCGCGCAGATTGCCTTCCAGCACCCGCACACCGGCCAGGCTCTTGCTTTTTCCAGTCCAATTCCCGAGGAGCTTGCAGAATTTCTAGCCAGGCTCAAAGAGACTTCCCACAAGTAGGTTGGGCTTGCTCGGCTTATAATCAGGTCCATCGTCGAGCTAGCTCCCGTTCTATACGTCATATAATGGTGTGGTGAGGATGAAGTTTCTTCCAACCCTGATCGGCCTGGGACTGTTGGCGGCTGCTCTTGCCCTGGGACAGAACTCTACCCCTTCGCAAGATCTGCCGCAGGCTCCGTCAGCGAGCCGCGCCATGGAAAGGGGGGCTGCCCCGGCGAATCCACCGGCAAGCCAGCCGCCCGCTGACCAGCCTGCGACAAGTCAGCCTTCGGCACCGGATCCTCCTTCTGCCGCTGCCGCCCGTTCCTCTTCCGGGGGTCAGCCTGCCGCAGATCCACCCCGTGACAATCCGCCGGGACCTTCGGCCGCGCTGCCGGATCCTCCCGCGGCGGAAGATCTGCCGACCTTTCGCAAGACGGTTGACGAAGTGAATGTGGTGTTCACCGTCACCGACAAGCACGGCCGCTTCGTCAAAAATCTGGGTAAAGATGACTTTCGGGTTCTGGATGACAATAAGCCGCCGCTATCGGTCATCAACTTCTCGAGTGAGACCAATTTGCCTTTGCGTGTTGGTCTGCTCATCGATGCCAGCAATTCCATCCGCGACCGTTTCCGCTTTGAGCAGGAGGCGGCGGTCGAATTTCTAAGTCAGATTATTCGTCCACGTTACGACCGCGCCTTTGTTCTCGGCTTCGACACTACCGCCGAAGTCACCCAGGACTTCACCGACAATGGCGAGGCCCTCTCGCGCGGCGTGCGCATGCTGCGTCCGGGTGGTGGAACGGCCCTCTACGATGCCATTTACTTTGCCTGCCGCGACAAGCTGATGAAAAATGACCAGAACGTGGCCGCCCGCCGCGCCATTATTCTTCTGACCGACGGCGAAGACAACCAGAGCCGGGTGACGCGGGAAGAAACGATTGCCATGGCGGAGCGCGCTGAGGTCATCATCTACGCCATCAGCACCAATGTCAGCGGAGTAAAAACCCGCGGCGACAAGGTTCTGGAAAGGCTTGCCGACGCTACCGGCGGCCGCGCCTTCTTCCCCTTCAAGATTCAGGACGTGAGCAACGCCTTCTCGGAAATTCAGGACGAGCTGCGCAGCCAATATGCCGTCGCCTACAAGCCCGCTGACTTCCTGGCGAACGGCAAATTCCGCAGCATCGAGATCGTAGCGCAGAACCACAAGAGCCTGCAGGTACGCTCCCGCAAGGGATACTTCGCGCCGCGACAGTAGAGGGGAAGCGAGACTAAAGGGGAATCCACAAACCCCGGAGGGTGCCCACTCAAGCGCAGCTTGGGTGTTTTTTGGGGGGAGTACTAAGGTGAACGAGAATCGTCATTGTCGACTCACACACATGAGTCAACTAGCGGTGAGTGCCCCATCCAGAGCGCTACGAAGGGTGAGTGGAAATCGTGTCTGCACCACCAGCCAAGGCCAGCCTCAGTCCCCATTGCTGCCGCTTGCCATGGCGTAGTATCCGGAGCGAGCCTGCACCTTGAGTCCGGTGGTCTTGGTGCGGATCTCGACGTGACGGAAACTGCCGTCATGCTTTGAATTGGTGGGGGTATATCCGATGTTGTATTGCGAGCGCAACTCATTCGCAATCTGATCGAAGCCTTCCTTCAGTTTCTCGTACTTGTTTCCGACTTCGATCATGCGGCCGCCAGTCTCGCCACAGAGCTTCTTCATCTCGCGGTCGCCAGAGTAACCGCCGCCATAAAAACCGCGGTCAGCGATCAGCAGCACATAAACGATGCTGTCGGCCTTTTGCGCTGCCTCGATCGCATCGCGAATGCGCTCGTGGCTACCCTGGTCCTCGCCGTCGGTAAGCAGGATCATCGCCTTGCGTCCGATTTCGCGGGCCAGCTTCTCATAGG
The DNA here is from genome assembly GCA_035624455.1 of Terriglobales bacterium. Lineage (NCBI taxonomy): Bacteria > Pseudomonadati > Acidobacteriota > Terriglobia > Terriglobales > Terriglobales bacterium. The sequence goes on along the minus strand of DASPRM010000126.1, from coordinate 21,161 downwards.
ACGCCAGATAAACCGCATCGTAAAGCAGCGTTCCTCGGGGGACCTGGGTGGTTGGTATCGGGCCGCCGCCTAGACCGGGGATACCGCCGCCTCCGCCGCCTCCATTGATTCTGGCCCGATCCAGCGCGTGGCTAAGCATGCCCGTGTCGTTGGTGAAATCCTGCAACAGGTCCACATTCACGTCGAAGCTAATGACGAAAGCCAGATCCTTGTCCCGCAGCACACTATGCAGGAAGGACGCACCGACTTCTTTTTCCATCGGCAGCACGCGCTCCTGGCTAACGCTGCTGTCGATGAGGATCCCCAGAGTCAGCGGCTGATTGGCGTCGGCGGCGAAATATTTGATCTGCTGCGGCTGATTATCTTCAAAGACTTCGAAATCGTCCTTGGCGAGGTTGGGAATCAGCGCGCCGTGCTTGTCCTTCACATTGAAAAACAGGTTAACCACGTTGACTTCGGAACGGAAAGTGGGGACATTTCCCTGCTCTTGCTGATCTGCTTTATCCTGCTGCGCAAGGACCTCAAGATTGCAAAGAAAGCCAAGGAGGAGGACTGGAAGCCACGCCAACTTGACGGTGGGGAGGGATCGGGGCATAGGTTTCTGGGATCCTCGCGGTGCGGTCCACTTAATTCTAAATCAGCCCTATCGGGATGCTGTAAATTAGATGCATGGTCAGGCCCGTTCCTGGCCCAAATCCGGGTTTTTCCTTCCAGAAAGGAACCCATGCCTCCCAGTGGTGGATTCCGGTTGTGGTCGGCAATGGCGGCGGCAGTTTTGCTTCTGTTGTCCTGCGCTTCCCTTCTGTCGCAGGCGCCCGGTAGTGGAGAGTCGCAACAGACGGTTCCCGATGCTCCTTCTGCCAAACGGCCATTCCCGAAACCGACTGTCCCGCCAGTACCAGACTCGGGAAACCAGGCGCCAGACGCGCCTGCCCCGCAGAACACAGCTCCTCCCCTGACCGTCACCACGGTGCCGGAAGGCAGCGCACCCGCCCCCGATCCCAACAGCCGGGCGGCATTGGATTTCACCCTGCGGAGGGAAGTGAACTTTGTGCTTGTACCGGTGACCGTTAAGGACGGCTCCGGCCATCTGGTAGAGGGATTGCTGACCCATGACTTTTCCGTCTACGAAGACGGCAAGGCACAGAACATTACATTTTTCACCAGCGATCCCTTTCCCCTTTCCGCCGCCGTAGTGCTCGACCTGGGAATGCCAGATACGGTGGTTAAGAAGGTGCAGGACACGCTACCTGCCCTGGTGGGAGCCTTCGGCCAGTTCGATCAGGTCAGCATTTACACCTATGGCGATACCGTAACCAAGGTACAGGAATTCACTCCGGCTGCGGGAAATCAACTGGCCAACGTCTTCCGCAAGCTGCAGAAGACAGCCAGCAGCAAGCAAACCGGTCCGTTTGCGATCGGGGGACCACTGGGATCGGGTCCGTCAATCAATAGTCATCCTCTAGACCCTGGTGCATCTGCCACGGTGAATTCCAGCCAGAGCGGCACAATCTACCGTCCGGATGCGCGAGTTCTCAATGACGCCGTACTGGCCGCCGCACTCGACCTGGCCAAGCAAAAACGGGATCGCCGCAAGCTTATTTTCATCGTGAGCGATGGGCGCGAGCTGCGCAGCTCAGCCAGCTACAGCGATGTGCTTAAGGTGCTGTTGTCGAACGAAATTACGGTATATGCCGTGGGAGTAGGCAATGCTGGCATCCCTCCCTATCGGGAATTGCAGAAAATTCGCATTCCCGGCCAGGGATACGGAGACATTCTGCCGCGCTACGCGCGCGCTACCGGCGGACAGGTGTTCAATGAGTTCTCCCAGGATGCGATCGAAGCAATCTACAGCCGGGTAACGGAAGAGGCGCGCAATCAGTACACACTCGGCTATACCACCCCGGCCACACCATCGAGCACCTACCGCGAAATCGAAGTCCGGGTGAAGCGACCTAACCTGAAGGTGACGGCGAAGGGCGGATATTATCCCCTGCCCCCTGTCCGCTGACGACGCGTTCGCCGATATCCAGGAAAAAGGCACCCACTGGAGTCAATGAAGGGGCTCGGCTTCTAGCCGAGCCATAACTCCGCAAGCTCTTTCCGGCCTAAGCCGCTGAGGAAACTATCCCAAAATAGAAAGAGTTGATCGGCAATCATTCCTTCCCAGTCGACCACGGCATCCTGCGGATGTCGCATGACTTTAGTTTTACCTTCCAGGGACCCGGTACTGCTCAGTAAACTCCCGCTGTGGTATAAAACTGGTGCTTCCCCAGGTAACAGAGGCAATTAGGACCCGCCGCTCGAAGTGGCTCAGGAGCGGCGCGGATAGTGAGGCTGGGCCTTGAGCTTCATAAACTTCGCCGCCCGCGAGATCAATTGCAAGATCGTCTACTACGGCCCTGGCCTGGGCGGCAAAACCACTAATCTGCAGGTGGTTTACGACCGTACCGGCGAAGCCCAGAAGGGCAAGATGATCTCGCTGGCCACGGAGACCGACCGTACTCTGTTCTTCGACTTCCTTCCCCTTGATCTGGGCACGGTGCGCGGCTTCAAGACCCGCTTCCACCTCTATACCGTTCCCGGACAGGTTTTCTACGATGCCAGCCGCAAATTGATCCTGCGCGGAGTGGACGGAGTGGTGTTCGTCGCCGACTCGCAGGAAGAGCGCATGGACGCCAACGTCGAAGCCCTGGAGAACCTGCAGGAAAACCTCAAAGAGCACGGCTACGAATTCAGTAAGATCCCCTACGTCCTGCAGCTCAACAAGCGCGACCTCCCTAACGCGATGCCCTGCGACGACCTGCGAAAAGAGCTGGTTAAAAAAGGCGAGCCCAGCTTCGAAGCCGTGGCCTTTCAGGGCGTGGGCGTATTCGAGACCTTAAAAGAGGTTGCCCGGCAGGTGCTGGTGGAGCTGAAGAAGGGGTAGGAATTCCTAAGTCTGCTCAATTACAGGGGCTAGCGAGAAACAAAAATGGCCAGTTCGAAAGTTCAGGCTCTTCGCCGTTCACTGCTGTGCGGCGTTCTGGCTCTGATTGTTTGTGGCAATGCGCCAAGAGCGTCTGCTTTAAATGAGTCTCGGCCCGATGAGGCCATAAAAAGAGGGGAGGAGGCAAACGCCGCCGGAAGGTATGAAGATGCCATTCGCGCTTTCAAAGAAGCAAACAGACTGGCGCACAACTCTTGTTATGACTGCTGGGCCGGCATGTCGCTTGCCTACACGCGAATTGGGGATCGCAGGGCCGCTGAAGATTGCGCGGAAAAAGTCGTAAGGCTGGCAGCCGACGCGCCCCAGCGTGCTCGAGCCCACATGCTCAGGGGATTCGTTCTGATGAGCTTCGCCAGTGATGCCAAGGCTCTATCCTCGGCGGAGAGTGAATTCCGACAAGCACTCGCCGATTACCCGAACGAAAATGTTGCGCGTTTTGAGCTTGGTATTGTTCTGCTGAAGCAGAAGCGGGATGAGGAAGGCACTAAGGAACTGAGCGAGTATTTGGCCGTGGCTCCCTCCGGAACCTATGCCGATCAGGCGCGCATGCTCATTGCGGACCCGCGGCGAGCGCGCGAACGATTTGCGCCCGGATTCCAACTAGATACCCTTCAGGGAGAGAGGCTTTCGCTGAACCAACTCTCGGGGAAAATTGTGGTGCTCGATTTCTGGGCTACCTGGTGTCCATCATGTCGAGCCGCATTGCCAGAGATCAAGGAGCTGGTTAAGAAGTATCCTCGCGAAAAACTGGTTTTGATCAGTGTTAGTGCAGATCAGAATGAACAGGCATGGAAGGATTTCGTTGCCAAGAAAGGAATGGACTGGCCTCAGTGCCTGGACTCAGACCAGAAACTTCGCGCGGCTTTCCAGATACGAGCATTCCCAACTTACCTGGTAATTGATGGTGAGGGCATCGTCCAGCAGGAAATTGTTGGCACAGACCCACAGAAGTCTGTCGCTTACCGTCTGAAGGATACTCTTAAAGCCATGAAGCAGCTCAATTGAGGCTGGGGGCTGGCCCCCCTTTCCATGTAGCTATCGTTGGGGTTGCTCCGCCCTTGTGGATCCTGCCTTTGGAGCGACAAGGATGGGGCAACCCCATCTTAATAATCATCCCCGATCGAACGGGGACTAATCTTATGAGAAACGCGGCGGACAGAGTACGCCGACAGGAGTGTCCGCGCCACACCTTTTGACGGGCTGAGAGGATGGCCCGAAATTTTCAGTGGCTACACTGCCAGGAACGGCAGCCTCTCCGCTTCTGCCGGTTGAGGCACACTCTTGCCGAAGCGGCCTTCGGCGATGGCTTGTTCGTATCCCTCGGCACCGTAGTAGACGACGCGGTCGAAGAACTGGTTGAGCATCTGTATCAATTCCAGTTCGCCGTAGAGCTGCACGATGGTGTCGGCAAAGCCGTGGCGCTGCAGGAATCTCCAGAGATGATTGCGGCTGATGGTAAGCGCCCAAACGAATTGATGGAGGCGGATTCCCTCAGCGGCCCGAAGCGCGCCCACGAACCGGAAGCGCTCGGCGGTTTCCGCTTCCGTCTTCTGCAGCAGCCACTCGCCCAGATTGCGATAAAGCTCGGCTGCCGCCAGGCGCAGCTTGTCCGGAGGGATGTTACGGAAATCAGAAGTCCGCTCCGACGCGAGCAGCCTCTCTACTAAACCATTGGCCAGCTCCTCAGAGTGGCTCTCGATCAGATGCACCAGATTCATCCCCACCATTTGTGCGGCCCTTCCTCACCCACTCCTAATTAACCCATCTCTAACAATAAAGATGCGCCGGGAAGCGAAAAGGATTCGCCGGCGGCTGGCGATTCGCTTCAGTGAACCGCCAAACTGCTTCAATAATGTCAGCATATACATCGTAACACGATAATATGAAGAAAGTCGGCCAGGGACCCAAAGCGGCTGTGATCGAACATGCAAGGAGGATAGATATGCAAGCAGGTTGGTGGAGAGAAGTGACGCTGGCGTTGTGTCTGGGAGGATTTCTTACGGGAGGATTGGCGGCGCAGGAAGGAGCCTGGCAGGGGCAGAAAGATCATCCCAGGCTGCGCGCCACGTTGCAAGACAAGGACAAGAACGCGAAAAATCATGCCGCGGTGGTCGAAGTCGAAACTCAGAATGTCGGTCTGGTGGATGTGGGCGCCCCTGGTTATGGGGGAAATGACGTGGGAATTCTTGAATACCAGATCGATCAAGATCCGCCGGTGGTGACCGAAGATACGCGAGTCATGTTTCGCGACCTCAGCTCCGGCAAGCACACGGTCACGGTGTCGCTGCTGAACACGCAATACAAGGAGATGGGCGCGAAGGCAAAGCTGGACGTGGAAGTGCCGTGAACGCAATCGGGTGATCTGAGATCGGGGAAGTTAGAAGTTCAGACTGAGTGCTGAATCGCAAGTGCTTCGAACTACCCCGCCCAAGCTTCGCTTGAACGGGGCACCCTCAGGCGCCTTCAGAATGGGAAACGTACCGTCAAGATTCCGTTGTGATTGGTAGTGTGGAAGCGGGTGGTGGCAATCTGGAAGCTCCCGCCGAACGTGAAGCCGAGTCTTTCCCAGAGATGAAATCGCCCGATGACCAGGCCGGGAGTGACAAAGTTCTGTTTCTGGCCGTCGTTTTTGCCCTCCTGAAAGAAGGTGGAATTGAATTCGACCTCAGGCCAGAACTTGCGAAACAGTCGATACTGAAAGGCGTTGTTCCACACAAAGGTCCGGCCGATGAGACTAGTATCGGCCACGGGAAGTCCGACGCCAAAAGTCCCCTGCAGGTCGAAGTGGCCGAAGCCTTTCCCGTAGGCAATCGTGGGCGTGATGACTGCGTGCCGGGCGCCGTTGGTGTGCGAGCCGGTCGGCAGGCTCCAGCCCAGAAATGCGGTCAGGATGTAATTGCCGCGCTCCTCGTTGGAGGATAGCAAGCGATACTTCACCAGGAAGGCGACGTCGCCGAATCCGTCCTGCACTGCCCGGTTGTTGTGCATCAGGTATGGCGGAAGATTGAAAATCACTTCAACTTTTTCCAAGGGAATCAACTCCAGCCCTTTGCCGCCGTCAAAGTTGTTGGTGGTGACGCCGGCAGAATTCACCTGCCACAATTGGTCGTAGCGAAACTCTTCTTCCAGGCGGGGAGTGGTGGTCGCAATGGGCGTCACCCAGTGAGGCTGCTCCTTCTGTGTCTTGTCGACGCGCGCGAACCAATTGGAAAAGTATCCGTCCTGGCAGACTGCGGTCGAGGCCATAGCGAAGGTGAGCAAGATTGCGGAGGAGAGAGGAAATTGTCGCATTTGCGTCTCAAGAATTCTTTTGGGAAATCGACAACAGGCCAAATTGTATTTCCAATACTATTTAAACTAAATAAATAAAACGATTATATACTATATGTCTCCTGTGGAATCTCCGGGCAACACCCGGGGCGCGAGTCTGGCTCGTTGACCACGCCGTGGATTCAACTTACGATTTGTTGCCATGCCGAAAAATCCCAAGGCGGCCAAGCCAGCCGAGTTGCTGAAGCTGGGCGATGCAGCCCTGGAATTAGGGATTAGTTTTCCCACTATCAAGCAGTGGATCTACAAGAAGAAGATTCGCAGCGTGCAGACTGCTGGCGGGCATCACCGTATTCCGCGGAGCGAAGTGGACCGGCTGCTGTTCCGAACCCGCGGCGGTACTGAGAAGGAACGTAAGGACGCAACCCGCCGCGTGAGTGGGCGCAATCAGCTGGTGGGAAGAATCGATTCCGTCCGCATCAGCGGTCTGATGGCCGAGGTGAAGATTTCCATCGGGGGACAGCAGATCACGTCGATCATTACCGCGAGTTCAGCACGGGAGATGCAACTCAAGGTGGGGCAGACCGCCGCCGCTCTGATCAAATCCACGGAGGTCATGATTCTGCGAGTCTGACCCAACATTCCGCAGTCGGCCACAGCCTTGCCCTTCCAAATTTCAAGCTTCCATTGACAACGAAAGTTTTACTTTCAGATGACAAGCCGCTGACAAAACCATCACAGGCTGGTTCCTAAACTAGTTCTGCAGCGTTCCCTGCGAACTGGAAGAAACCGCCGCTCTGTCAGGATGCGACGGGATTTCTGCCTTCGGAGATACATCATGAAGACCATATGTCTGCTTCTATTAGCGATGTTAGCTGTGGGATGCAGCGGCTATAACTCCTCAATGGGCTCGAGCACCATGTCAGCCGTGGGTGCGGCCCAGATCATGTCGATCGCGCCCACCAATGCGACGGCGGGCGGGTCAGGGTTCGTGCTGACGGTGGACGGAAGCGGCTTCGCATCCAATTCGGTGGTTTACTTCAACAACACCGCTATGACGACTATGTTCGTCTCGGGGAATCAGGTGCAGGCCAGCATTCCCGCCGCCCAGATTGTCATGGCCGGCGTGAAACCGGTGTATGTGCTCACGGTGGGCGGCATGTACAACGCCAGCAACCAGGCGTCGAACATGGTGAATTTCATGGTGAATTGAGAAGAGGGCAGCGGCGTTAATAGCAGCCTTTGGCACAAACAGGCGGAAGAGTGGGCCTGCAGGCTGAGAACTTCAAGATCCTTCGACTCGGGCGGGTCTGGCGTGCCCGGTCCTTGCTCGTCGTTATAGACAGGATAACAAAATAGATTTCACCGCCGTCCGCCAAAAGAGGCCGGAAGAGTGGACGAAGCTCTGGGAGGCACGCCTTCATCCCTCCCGCTCTCGGAGCGATAGGGTGGGGCTCTTAACAAGCAAAATCCTGAGCGAGGCAGTCCACGATCCCAGGACCAGGGGCCGATCCCAACAGCCAACTGATCCTTAGGCTGCTGGAGCTGCCACTTTGCGCGCAAACCGGCACACTGTCGCCTTCACCAGCCTCTCGAAATCCGCATAGGCCAGCCTGACCAGCTCCAGGTGTGAGCCGGCGTTGAAAGCGATTTCCTTGTCGCGCGTGAGCATCTCCTCCACGTATACCCGCAATCCGTAAAGATTGCCGAACGGAGGCATCGCTCCCACTTCGCAATCCGGGAAGCTGTCCTTGAATTCTGCCTCACTCGCCAGGCTGACGGCTTTCGCCCTGCATGCTTCCTTGAACAGGCTGAGATCGACCTGGAAGGATGCCGGCAGCACCGCCATAGCCAGAGCGCCATCGACCCGGACAATCACGGTCTTTGCCAGCTCCTGGCCAGGAATGTGCGCCAGGGCAGCGATGCCCTGCGCGGTGTAAGCCTTGGAATGGGAGATTACGAGGTACTTCACATTGTGGCTGTCGAGAAATTCCCGCAGTTTAGCGACTGGCATGGGCTCTCCTTTTACGTCCGAAGTAGAGACCTTGCGCTTCCTTGATACAGCCTGAATTTTGCACCTGCAGGCCGAGGCTGCGCAATGCGTCCAGTCACACACTGTGGGCCGTTCCGCAAAAGGAACGGTGCCGGCATCCTGCTCTTGATCGCTGGCATGAGTGACCGGAACGTTCCGTCGGAGGCAGATCGATATTGCGCCACGAATGGATCATCCCGGCCCGACCGGGGATGGCGGAGCGGTGGGGAGCCGTTGTGACGCAAGTCGATTCGATCGGTCAGTTGGGCTTGGGAGTGAATATCAGGAAATAATTCATGTCGTCTTTGACAAAGTCATATTGGCCGATGACATCGTAGCCGGCTTGTGCCGCTTCCTTGAGGACCACATCCCGGTTGACGCCGTGAGTTGTGTCGTTGCCGTTGCGGTCGATGATGCCCACCTTCGCGCCGGGCTGGAGCGCCCCACGGAGGTTACGCTGGAGAATTACTGGTTTCGCGAACTCGTGGTAGCTCTTCAGAATGAGGACGACATCGATCTGACCGGCGGGAAGCAGCGCGCTGTCTTCGTGCCCGAGAATCGTGTGGATATTCAGCAGCTGTTCTTTCTGCGCGCGATCGTTGATGTACGCGATCGCCTCGGGATTGATGTCCTCGGCGTAGACGACGCCGGTACCCGTGACGCGGCGTGCCGCGCGCACCGTGAACCAGCCGGAACCAGCGCCGATGTCGGCAACGGTTTTGCCCGGTGTGATGCTGAGCAGATCCATGACGCGCTCGATTTGCAGTCGGTCTTCGCGGCCGGGGGAATCGAAGATGGAGAGATTGCCGGTGTACGGCGGGCTGGCTTTACGGCTATCGACCTGCTGGCCGGTTCCGCCCGGGAGCATCTCCGCGCCAATCAAGGTGGCCACGGCCAGCATGAGCGCGGCAATTCGCGATTTGGGCATTGGTTCCTCAGAAAGGACGGTCGTCCTTGCTACGATAAAGACTCTGAAAGCAGAAAATGGTTGCTGTCCTCTCTTGCGGCGAACACTCGCATTCGTCTCGGGGCCGGCAAAAGCGCTAGTGACTGCGGCGCGGGGAATTAACCTTCCTCTCCGATCGGCATTAACTTCTCTGCTTCATGGCAGTTTGCCCGATGGTTCTGGTTTACAATTCGGTTACCATCATCTAAGTTGCCAAGCTGTGATCTGTCGTCCTAGGCCCATGTCTTATTCGCTTCGTACCGGACTCGTCCCAGGATGTCTGGTTTTCCTGGCTACCTGGCTCTGTCCGGGTTTTGCTGAAACCCCTCCGGCACAACATCCAACCGCGGCTTCTCTCGAGATCACCAACATTCAGGCCGTTTCCACCGAAAAAGGCGTCGACGTCGAGATCTCCGGCACAGCTGCGCTGACCGGAACCGTAACCGTTCTCGAAAATCCGCCGCGCATCGCGGTCGACATCCCTGTCGATGCGCCGCGTGCCGAGTATCGCCGCATTCCGGTGCAGAAATCCGGAGTCACTGCGATCCGTGAATCGCTCTTCCGCACCAATCCCCCTACGCTGCGGGTCGTGGTCGATCTCGAGAAGCCCGCGGCTCACCAGCTCATCTCGCAAGGAAATAAATTGATCTTGCAGATCGGCTCTGTCGCAACAAGCGGGCCGCCGGCGGCAATAGCCGCTGCGCCTCCTAAAGTGGCCCCTGCGCCCGCGGCTTCCAATTCACCTCCACCCCCGACTTCCAAGCCCCCGGTGGCCTTAGCGTCCAATGTGCCGCTGCACCCGAACGAGACACCGAAGAATTCGCCCAGCCCCGGCACGACCGCCAGCCCCAGCACGCTGGCACTTCGTGGACTATCCATCGTACGGCAGCCGGATGGGATGGTAGTGAAAGCCGAGCTTAGTGGACCTATCAAGCCGCTGGTCTCAGCGCTTAGCAATCCCGAGCGTATTGTTGTGGACTTCCCTAATACGTTGCCAGGAACTGCTCCACGCCGCCTCGCTGTGCATCAGGATGGAATTCAGACAGTGCGCCTGGGGCTGTTTCAGGAAAATCCGCCCATCACTCGCGTGGTCCTCGAGGTAGAGAGCGCGAAGCGACCGCCAAAGATTTCCTTGAACGCGAATGACGTCGTCATCCAGCCAGTGGAAGCCGGCAGCGCTTCCGGCGTCGCTGCTAACGCCGTTAATCCGCGCCCGCCTCGCGTGAGCCGGGTGGCTGCAAATCCGCCTGCTCGTTCCGTGGCGCCGACCGCAGCCGCGGTCTCTCAACATCTTGCAGCAGCCGCTCAACCAACCGCCGCGAATTCACCGTCTCATAGCGCGGCGTCCGCTGCGCCCGCGCCCTCATCCCAGCCTGCGCCAGAAGCTGCCGGGGCTGAGGTCTCGGGTATTACGCCGCAGAAACCAAAGGTGATTTTCCAGAACGGCCTGCTGACCATCGACGCGGAAAATTCCACTATGGCCGACATCCTCTACGAAGTAAGCTCGCAAACGGGTGCGCAGGTCGATATGCCGATGGCCGAGGGAGCCTTTGAGCGCGTAGTGGCCAAACTCGGACCCGGCAACCCCCGGGATGTGATGACCCAGCTGCTGCAGGGATCATCCTTCACTTACCTGATCGTGGAATCGCCCACAGGACTGCAAAAGATCATTCTGACTCCCAAAACCGCCCCCTGAAGTGTGTGCGAGAACTCCTTTCTAGTTTGCCAAATGGTCTGCAACGCGAAAGCCCAGCCCCGCAGAAGCGGTTTGGTTGCCGTGAAGTTTGGTGATATAACCGCCCCAGGAAGCGCAGCGCGAGTTGATTTGCCGTGGCACCCACTCAATCTTCCCGCTCGATGGTCACCGATGCAGTCGTGACCTTTGTGAAGAGCATTCCGCCCTTCCAATATCTGCCTGAAAACGAGCTCCGCCGTTTGGCAGGAACCATATCGCTGGAATATTTCCCGCGCGGCAAGGCGATTCTTACCGCCGGAAGCAAGGCTTCCGATTCGCTTTACATCGTGCAGAAAGGCGCGGTCAAGCTGACCATCCGGACGGAGTTGGGAGAAGAAGTTCCGCTCGACATGCGCAGCGAGGGAGAGATCTTCGGCCTGCTTTCCGTGGTCGGCGGCAATCGCGCCCGCCTGGATGTGACCGCCTTAGAAGATACGCTCTGCTACAGCCTGCCGTGGAGCGAGATGCAAAGGATCATCACCTCCTACCCGAACGTCGCCAGCCACTTCATTCACACCTCGGTCACTCGCTACATGGATCGCAGTTTGAGCGAGATTCGTTCGCGTTCACAGCTTCTGGGCAACAGCGAACGCCTTCTCTATTCGCTCACGGTAGGCGAGCTGGTGGCCCGTCCTCCATTGCTTTGCGATATGACGACCACTGCCCAAGCCGCGGCAGAACTGCTGGCAAAGTCAGACGCCACTTGCCTCTTCGTTACCGACGACGAGGGTCGTGCTCAGGGAATCGTCACCGACAAGGATTTTTCCGTCAAAATCGTCGCCCTAAAACTGCCGGCCGAAATGCCCGTAACCCTGATCATGAGTTCGCCAGTGGTCTCGATTGAGGCTAGCGAACCGGCGTTCCAGGCGCTGGTCTTAATGCTGGGCAACAACATTCACCACATCCTGGTGACGCAGGACGGGGTGCCCAAAGGCGCAATCAGTCATCATGATCTGCTTCTGCTGCAAAGTGATTCGCCTTTGAGCATCGTGCGCGATATTGCCGCTAAGACCGATGTGGAGAGCCTGGCGGTCTCGCAGGATCGCATTGGGCATTTGATTCCCCTGCTGATGCGCGAGGGCGCCCGCGCCAGCCACATCACTCGCGTAGTTGCGGAACTGAACGACCACGTCCTGAATAAGATCCTGCAGCTGGCGGAAAGCAAGCTGGGCAAGCCTCCCGCGCCTTACTGCTGGGTAGTGCTGGGAAGCGAAGGCCGCCGCGAGCAGACCTTCAAAACCGATCAGGACAACGGCTTGATTTATGCCGATCTCGCCGACGAGCGGCAGCCAGCGGCAGCGCAATACTTCGCGGAGTTTGCCGATTTTGTGCACAAAGGATTGACGGCTTGCGGCTATCCGCCATGCCCCGGTGGGTACATGGCCAGCAACGCGCGCTGGCGGCAGCCGCTCGCGCAGTGGAAGAGATACTTCTATCAATGGATTAAGGATCCCAGCATCCTCTCGGCCCAGGATGCGGTGATCTTCTTTGATATGCGCCCGGTGGGTGGCGATCTCAGCCTTTATCACGCGCTTGAAGAATACGTTCGCGATTTGCTGGCATCGGCGGGGCTGTTCAAATCCGTGCTCGCCTATCTTTCTATCATGCACAAGCCGCCACTTGGTTTCTTCCGCACCCTGGTAGTCGAGCGCGGCGGTGAGCACAAGCATGAACTGGATCTGAAACTCAACGGCACCTCGCCCATCGTGCATGCCGCCCGGTTGTTTGCCATCGATGTCGGCATCGCGCGCACCGGCACCCTCGACCGCCTGCTCTCCCTGCAAGCCATCGACTATCAGGATCCCCAACTGCTCAACGACCTGCACGAAGCGTACGAGTTCCTGCTGCTGCTGCGATTAGAGCGGCAACTGGAACAGAAGCAATCTGGCTTGCCGCCCAGCAATTACGTGAACCCTGAATCCCTCACAGCACTGCAGAAGAGCACGCTTAAGGAAGCATTTCAAACCGTCGCGCGCACACAATCGCTGGTGGAATCACATTTCCGCACGGCTGTTTGGGCGCAACTTGATTCCCAAGTCGGATAACGCATGCCCTGGCGCTTGAGTCTGTGGCGGCCTTCGCGACTCGGTCATCTATCCCGGCGCACCCGGCTTGATTGCGCGCGCTGGGCTGTCCTCGATAGCGAACTGACTTCTCTCGATAACCAGTCGAACCGCCTCCTTTCCATTGGGGCCATCATCATGGACGGCGGAAAGATTCGGGTGGGCGAGCAGTTCTATCGCGTGGTTAATCCGGGCGTAGCGGTTCCGGTCAAGACCATCCTGGTTCACGGACTGCGTCCCGATGATGTCGCGCAGGGCGAGCCTCCCAGACAGGTGCTGCAGCAGTTAAGAGAATTCACCGCCGGCGCGGTGCTCGTTGGTCATTTTGTGCGCATCGACCTCGAGGTGTTGCGTAAGGAATGTCGCACGGCCGGCCTGGAGTTCGATCTCCCTGCCGTTGACACTGCTAAAGTGCATCGTTGGCTCTCCTTGCGCAACAAGCGCAGCCCCGAGGCCTGGGACGACCGCACCGACCGCCTCGATCTGATCTCCGTAGCCCGCGAGCATCAGATCGAGGTCGAGGACGCTCATCACGCGCTCTACGATGCGTTTCTAACCGCGCGTCTCTGGCAGAAGTTGCTGACCGAATTAGGCTTGGCCAAGGTCCAGACACTAGGCGAACTGCTGCGGATTGCCGGCGAGTAGTAGTTTTGTACTATTGCTCACGCACCCTCCGCACGATTAAATCCGCCCTCAACATTTCGCAGTGGGGCAACGGGCAAGAGCACGGAAAAATTATCTTCCAAATCATCAGCCGCAAGCTGAAGTCTCGTCCCATTGCACGATGAAAATAACCTTCTCCCGAGGTCCAGAAAATGGCATCCACCACCGTCACTGCCGGTCACAGGGAAATTTCGGGCCAATCCACTACACCTTGGCTTCCCGTCGCGTTGACTCTCGCGATCCTCGTCCTTGTGGCCAGCATTTTCTGGATCGATTCCCGCTATCCAGCGCTTTACAAGAAATTCCATCAGGGAGCGAATGTGCGGGTGCGCGGCGCCATAACATTCGACAACGTGCTGCCAGTCACCCCTGCAATGCCATTGCCGAAGCGGGTCGCGTTCACGACTGTGAACTGGCTGGCGGCAAATCGCGTCGGAATGACCTTCGGATTCCTGTTCGGCGCAGGGCTTCTCAGCCTGCTGCCGCGCTTGAAACGCGCCGCCACGAATAATCCATATAAGAACGTGCTGTGGGGAACGCTGGCCGGAGTGCCGCTGGGAGTGTGCGCGAATTGTGTCGCTCCCATCGGCCAGGGCCTTTATGCCTCGGGCGTGCGCCGGGAATCCGCGCTGGCGACCATGATCAGCTCTCCAACTTTAAACGTGGTAGTTTTGGCGGCCCTGTTCAGTCTCTTTCCTTTGCCGCTGGCTGCCTTGAAGCTTGGAATGACATTCCTCGTGCTGTTGGTTTTCCTGCCTCGCTTGGCTGCAAAATCCGTCAGTGCCGACTCGAGTGGGACTTGTGCGGTTCCCGCCGCGGAAGCGCTTTCCTGGAATCACGCCCTGTTCACCACTCTGAAGACCTACCTCAAAAATCTCTGGTACCTGCTGCGCACCGCAGGATTGCTAATGCTGCTGGCGGCTGCGTTGGGAGCGCTGGCCATCGAACTGATCCCACAAACCGCTTTGCACGCGGCGGTGACCCCACTTCGCCTGACCGCAGTCGCGATCGTAGGCACATTCTTGCCGGTGCCTATGGCGTTTGATGTGTTTGCCTCTTTTGTCGCCCTGCGCAGCGGCGTTCCGCTGCCCTACGTGGCCACCCTCCTCTGCACCCTCGGCGCCTACAGCGTCTATTCTTTCCTGGTGACCGGCAAAGCGATTTCCTGGCGCACCGCGTCCTCGGTATTTGCGGCCATCTCCCTGACCGGAATTCTCGCGGGCATTGCGACCGCGGCGTTTCTCTCCTGATCCGCCGCCTGCCGCAGACTGCGCGTGAAGCGCACGCAACACTCCGCCGCTGATGGAGATAGTGCTACTATCGCCTCCAAGTGATCAGGATTACTTGTGATGTAGAGATTAAGCTCAGCTTCGACGGCATCAGGATGGGCTCACGTCCGCCTGGGCTTGAATTTTGCCGCGGGCGAGCAACAACTCGGCGGAATACCCGCATCTACTCTTACCGTCCCCTCTTCGAGGAGCGTTGTATGCGTCGGACGACAGAAGTGTCTCTGCTGGTCCTGGTTTTCTCCATCGTCATCCTTGTTTTATCGGCAGCCGCAGTTGCACAGGATAAAACCGATCAGGACAACGTCTTCAAAAAGAACGTCGACCTGGTCTCCGTGTACTTCACTGTACGCGATGACAAGAAGCGCCTGGCCGGCCAGCTGGACCGAGGAGAATTCCGGGTGCTCGAAGATGGCAAAGAACAGCCCATCAAATTTTTTGCCAACCACAGCGATGTGGTGCTCAACGTTGGCGTGCTGCTCGATACCGGCACAGGTATGGCCTGGATTCTCAACGAAGAGGCGGCGGCCACGAGCATGTTCATGCAACACGTAGTTCGACCGACTGATCTTGGCTTTATCTTGAGCTATCACGCCCGCGTGGACACGCTTCAAGTTCCCACCTCCGACACTCAGTTGTTACAGGAAAGGGTCGATGAGATTCGCAACTGGGCAACGACATTCGGTACTCCTGATCAGGCGCCCCCGCCGCGAACCTTTCCCGGACCAATTCCTCCCATTGGACCCACGGGGCAGCCCTACAACCAGCACCGTGAAGCCCACCTTTACGATGCCCTCCGGGTTTCTACACTCCGCTACCTTCAGCACGAGATAGGACGAAAAGCGGTGGTAGTGGTTGCCATGTCGGGGGATTCCAAGAGCGAATCCACGCTGGAGGACGCTCTAGAGGTCTTGCTGCAAAATGACGTCATTGCTTATGTCCTGCAGATCTACGATCCGCCTCGCGATCGCACGCACCGCGATCACTGTGATGTGATTCATACCTATGAGAGAGATGAGCACGGAGAAGAAGTGCTGAAGAAGCTGGCGGAGGCAACCGGGGGTCGCATGCTTGAGGTGAGAGGCATGGATAGGCTGAATGCCGCGCTGGACGAAATCTCAAACGAACTTCATCAGCAGTACAGCCTCGGCTACTACCCTGAGAACCAGAACTGGGATGGAAAATTCCGCAAAATCCAGATCGTCACTCAACAGCGAGGCTACAAAGTCTACGCCCGCAAAGGATATTACGCACATCCGAAGTATCAGGCGATGCAGTAGAGGGTCGTCGTAGAGGGCCCACCAGAAATGATCGCTATCCACCGTGAGAATACGAAGAGTCTCATTTCACCGCTATGGCATCTCCAGCAAGTTCTCGATGATCTCAGGGCACAATATCAGGACGCATTGGACTCCTCCCGTTTCCCTCAAAGGTCCAGAGTGACATCCGCGTTCGGCTGGGAACAGCACACGAGCACGTTCCCGGGAGCGGGCCTCTCCAGCGGCTCAGGGTTATAAACAGTCGATCCGGCAATCAGACCGGTCATGCAGGTGTGACAGACTCCAGTCCGGCACGACCATCTGACCTGAACGTCGCAGGCTTCAGCCAGTTCAAGCAAGCTCGCGAATTTCGGATCCCAAGCGGCGGTAATCCCGCTACGTGCGAATGAGACTGGGGGGCCAGATCCGGGCGGCCCTTGTGGCAGGTGAGGCGTGTGATTAACCGGCGCCATACCAGGGGTAATAGTCTCGAGAGAACCGAAGATTTCCGTGTGCACATTCCCGGGGAGCACGCCCCAGTTTCGCAGCCCATCGCGCATATTTTGCAAAAATGCAGATGGTCCACACAGATAGAAGTCACTAGCCTGTGACACGCCAATTCTCTCAAGCAAAGCTATGTCAATGTGTCCGGGAGCATCGAAGTCTATCCCGACGCGGTCGCTTGCAGCGGGCCTGCTGTACACGATGTATCCTCGTCCGCGAGAGAGCTGTTTCAGTAAGGAACGCGATTCTTCTGCAAAGGGGTGGTCGACGCGATTGCGCGCTCCATAGATCCACCAGACCTCTCGTTGCGAGCTTTCGGCGGCCAGTGCGTGGAGCATCGACATGACTGGCGTTGCGCCCACTCCAGCGCTCAGCAGAACCACAGGACCCTGGCTTTGACGCAGCGTGAAGCTTCCTCGCGGTGCACTAACATCCAATACATCGCCTTCGTGTGTACGGTTGCACAGATAGGAACTTCCAATCCCGTTTAATTCGCTCTTGACGCTGATGCGGAAATGGTCGGCTGCCGGCAGATCAGACAGCGAATAGCTGCGAAGAACGGGGGAGTTGCCCGGGTCGAGATGCAAGCGCAAGACAACAAATAAACCCGCCTGGAAGACAGGGAGTGGTTGCCCATCGATTGGCTTAAGGATGAAGGAAGTTACGCTATCGCTTTCCTTATGAATGTTCCCGACTCGCATGGGTCGAAAGCCGGGCCATGCTGGAGCTTGTTCCTCATTTGCGAGTCCCGGATTCCCTGCAACGCCTTTCGCGCTCGACTCTTGTTCGAGCATCGCTTGGAAAGAAGATTGCCAACCTTTGCTTAGAGCCGGTATGCGGAGCGCACGTTCCAGTTGCTCGCGAGAGTGTCCAGGCAAATACAGGAGAGCATCAATATCGGCCACGCTCATCCGTTCTGGACCGTCAGCAATTTTCACGATGTCATCGCCCGCACCAACTTCTCCCTCCTGCAATACACGAAAGTAAAATCCTGGTCTGCGATGTGCTACGAGCAGGGCCGGCATACGAGCTTCGTTCATGCGGATGCCCACGCGGTAGCACGTTACGCGCGGCTGTGTCACCTCAAATATCGCGTCACCAATGCGGTAGCGATCCCCAATGCAGACCTCGTTATCAGGAAGTCCCTCAACCGTGAAGTTTTCTCCGAACTGGCCGAAGATGAAGTCATTACGTGCAAGGATGCGTTCCCAATAGTGATAGGAGTCCATCTGATAAACAAAAACGGCTCGCCGCTCCCCACCATGACCAACGAGATCGCCTTGGGCATCGCCAACAATATTGAGCTTGCGCACCATTCGCCGTCCCGTGACCGGAGATTTCCAGACTGCGGTGCGGACAGTTTTGCCGTTCCATGTCACGTCGCGTGGAAGACCGACATTTAGCGAAAGCAATCGGGGCATTGATACCTCGTCGAAGTCCGGCATCTGGTTAGAACCCGCTCGATCCAGACAGGTTTCACTCGCATAAGAAACCGCAGATCAAACGACCCGATGTAGCCGGGGTGCCCCACCCTGAGCCGGGGGCGAAGGGTGGGAACAGGATTCGTCGCACGCAACAGCTGAAGTGACCCCGCGGCCGCTGGCAGACTAACGAGGAACGTGACTACAGGATGCCTTTTGCAGACCTCGAATCATCGGCAGCAGATCGATCGCGAGTCGAGCCTTCTCGATACAACCACTGGCCCCCACCTCGAGCGAGCGCGCCAGCATCTGTTTAGGGTCGTGTTGGCTGACAATCAGGATTTTGGTTTCCGGAAACTTCTGCTTCAGAACACGCGCTGTTTCCAGGCCGTTTCTCCCCGGCATACTGATGTCCAGCAAGATCATGTCAGGCTGTAGCTCAGTTGCTTTTTGAATCGCATCTGCCGAGTCCGATGCTTCCCCACACACTTCAATGCCGTCTTGCTGCGCGAGAAGCCCCACTATCGCCCGCCGAACGAACTGGTTGTCATCAGCGATCAGGATTCGCATGGGCGATTCTCCGCTTCAATTCCTAAATAGCGGCTTGGAGAGACTCGGCTGTCGGCGAATCTTCTTCTCCCGCGCCTTTCGGAAGTGGAATCGTGACCAAGATCTTAGTTCCGCTGCCCTCCGAATGAATCTTCATTTCGCCTTCAAATTGACGCAGCCGTTCCCTCATCCCGCGGATGCCCACGCCTGAACTTCCGGATTGAATTTCAGCCAACCGCTGAGGTGACATGCCGTGGCCTTTATCCTCTATGCCCACGGTGACCTCACTTCCTAGACGCGCAATTCGGATGGATGCCGTTTTACTTCCCGAGTGACGATGGATATTCGTCAAACACTCTTGTACTAAGCGAAAAACTACCAGTTCCATATCGCGCGGCAATCTTCCGAAGTCTTCTGAGATCTCCAGGTTGATTTGCAACCCGCTGCGCTCGACAAGGCCTTGTGTATACCAGGTGAGGGCAGAGTACAGCCCGCTCTCGTCCAGCAAAGGCGGGTGCAGCAGATAAGACGTGGTTCGAATGTCTCGATGCAACTGCTGAACCATTTCCTGGATGGTTTCCGCTTCGGTCGCAAGTTCAGGAGCGTTGCGGCCCGCTTTCTGGGCAAGCTGAACCAGGTTGACGCCCAAGACCGTCAATGTTTGGCCGGCACTGTCATGCAATTCTCGCGCAATGTGTCTGCGTTCTTCATCTTGCGATCGCAGCAAACGCCAGGAGAGCTCCCGAACTTGCTCGGATTGCCTCAGTATTTCGGCATTTCGCTTCTCCAAGTCTCGCGTGCGAGCGCGTACCTCTGCGTCCAGCGTCTCAGCCAACTTCCGGTATCTGTCCTCGGCGTCTTTGCGCGCTGTCACGTCGCTTGCCGCACCGAACCATTCGATGATCTTACCTTTGTCATCGAGTAGCGGAACAGCGCGCGAGTAAGCCCATCCCAAGGTCCCGTCTGTCCGACGGACTCGATGCTCAAGTTGGAATATGCTCTTGGCCCGCACTGCCTCGCGCATCGCCCGCAATACCAATTCCCGATCATCGGGATAGATGTATTCTTCCAACCAATCCGTTCTGGGTTTTCCTGTATCGGAGATAAATCCCCTGCCTTCGAGCTGGCGCATCTCGCTCCAGTCGGGACTCATACGATAGACCACATAGGAAGTGGCATTGACGAGTGCGCGGAACCGCCCCTCGCTTTCGCGCAGCACGCTTTCGGCTCGTGCTCGCTCTTCCCCCTCTTGATAACGAGAGATGATGATGCCCGCGGCCTGTGCCAGCAACGCTGCGAGCTCACGGTCGCGCGATGTCGCGTCTCGCGGCTCCTTGAAATACATGGCAAAGGTGCCGACCACTTTCCCTCCCGACGTTTCCACGGGAAAGGACCAGCATGCGCGGTAGTCAAACTTCTCAGCCACCCCCAACCATGGCTTCCAGCGCGCCTCTTTGGTTACATCGGGAGTAATGACCGGCTGACCGGTGTGTACGGCCAAGCCGCACGCCAGCGACTCCGGACCGATCTTAAATCCATCAACACATTCCGCGTAGTCTTCGGGCATGCCCGTGACGTGCTGCAGCGTGGTCCCGCTGGCATCGGCAATATAAAAGGCACACTTGGCTTCGCCGTCTGTCTGCTCGACAGCGGCCTTGACGAGGACACCAAGAGATACGTCAAGCGGCGCAGCGTTGACTGCGGCTTGGAACGCTTCCTTCTGGCCGGCAAGCCACTTTGCACTTCGGCGCAGCGCCTCCTGGGCCTGCACTCGCTCGATGAGATCGGCGGCTTGTCGCGAGAGGATGTCCAGCAGGCGCAGGTCACGCTCCGACGGCTGGTGTGGGTTGCGCCAGTGGGTGGAGATCATGCCCAGCAACTTTCCGCTGCGCGACAGCAGAGGTGTGCTCTGCCCGGCGTGAATGTCGGCTGCCAGGTAGGCTGCTTGGTCGGCGCTGCCAGCCATGAATTCGCAGGTTTTCACATCGGCTGCGATCGCCCGCTTCCCGGTGCGGAGAGCCTCACCGCATGTGCATCCCGAATCAGGTCGCACCCATTCCCAGAACTTCGCAGCTTGTGGACTCAGTCCCCGGTAGCCGAGCATGCGAAGCTCCCCACCATTACCACGCTCGGGATAAAACGCCTGCATGGTGGCGTAGTCCGAACCCATGATGGCGGCCGCAGCATCCAAGATCTTCTCGTAAATTGAGCCGACGTCCTCGTAGATCAACTGCGCGCTGACGCCCCGCAGGAGTTTGATATCGGCGATCTCGTGCTGGAGCCGATTGCGTTCGAGTTCAGCTTCGGCACGGAGCTTGCGTTCTACTTCCGCAGCTTCTCGCCGTGTTCGTGCCATATTCAGCTGCGAATTGACACGTGCCAGCAGTTCGCGAGTGGAGAACGGTTTGGTGAGGTAATCGGCGGCTCCGGCGCCGACCCCCGCG
>DASPRM010000125.1 GCA_035624455.1 Terriglobales bacterium | reverse complement strand
AGAACCTATCTCACTAATGTGGCTCCTGAATAAATGCTTGCTTCGCGAGTGAAGTTGAAGCAAATGAAAGGCATGGCTGATCTCACGGATGCGCAATGGGAATACGTCAGGCCGTTTTTGGAGTGGGAACAACAACAGAGACAGCGTGCAGACCGCCGCGGGGGCCGCTGGAGCGAACCCCGGCGTGTCCTTAACGGCGTACTGTGGATCCTGCGGACCGGCGCGGCGTGGCACGATCTGCCAGAGCGATACGGACCCTACCAGACCTGCCATCGCCGCTTCCAGCATTGGCAACGCGCGGGCGCGCTGGAGGGCATTCTTTGGGCGCTGGCAGACGACCTGCTGGCGCGCGGTCAGCTAGGGCTGGAGGAGACGTTTATCGACGCCTCCTTCATGGGGGCGAAAAAAGGGGCGATGGCGTTGGTCGAACGCTCATCGGCAAAGGGACCAAGCTCATGGCAATCGCAGACTGCCATGGTCTTCCTATCGCCCTGTGGATTGCGAGCGCTACGCCGCATGAGCAAAAGCTGGTCGAGGCTACGCTCGAGCACCGCTTCGTGGCCGACAAGCCGAAACGATTGATTGCCGATAAGGGGTACGACAGCGACGCGGTGGACAACCGGCTTGCGGAGCAGCACGGAATCGAGCTGATCGCCCCTCACCGTCGCTATCGCACACGAACGCACCGCCAGGACCGGCGCAAACTCCGGCGATACAAACGCCGCTGGAAAATCGAGCGCCTCTTCGCCTGGCTGAAGAACTTCCGGCGCCTGCTGGTGCGTTGGGAACGACATAGCGCAAACTTCCTCGGCATGATTCAACTGGCATCCATGTTGATCCTGCTGAGACGTTTGTGAGACCACTTCTTAGCACTCAGTCAGGAGATGCGTCGAGAATGGATGGCCCACAGGCAGGCGCGCAAACTGCCGATCCCTCATCCACTGCCGCGGACTCGTGATGACGATGGAGGCCAGGGGCCAAAGGGATGCTGATGGCTAATTGCTGCTCCCCACGCCTACCGCTCGATACAACTCCGCACTTTTGTACACAACCCCGTCTTTGACGATCGTTTCCACCCGGCGGATGTCGCTTATACGGGAGACCGGATCGCCGTCGATTACGATCACATCCGCCAGCTTCCCGGGAGCGATCGAGCCCAACTGCTGGTCCATCTTCATTACCCTCGCCGCGCCCAGGGTAGCGAGTTGCAATACCTTGGGCGCTGGAATACCGGCCTCGACGTAGAGTTCCAGCTCGCGGTCGAGAGTGAAGCCGGCCAGGTCATCCGTCCCGGCCACGACAGGAATTCCGGAATCGTATAGTGCCCGCGTCATCTTCAGCATCTGGTTGAAGCTGTCGCGATAGTGCTGATCCATGCCATCGGGAACCGGCAGCCCGCCGTGCAGGAACCCGCGCCGCACCTGCACCGGCATGCGATCGGCAGCGGCAGCGTAACTTTTCGACATCTGTCCTGGACGGTCGGTGAACATTTGTTCGAACACAGCTAGCGTGGGATCAACCACGGTCTTGTGGTCCTTCAAGAGCTGGATGAAATTGTGCACCTGCTCGCTGGCCGGATCGATTTCTGTCGCATGCTGAGCCACGGCAGTGAAGCGCGCGGGAGTGCGGGTTTCTTTCACAGAATCGAACATGAAATTCAAAAAAATGAAATTCATATGCTGGATTTCATCTGCGCCATCGAGCACGAATTGCTGCGCGTTCATGAACGCCGGCACATGCCCGCTGACCCGCATGCCATGGCTGCGAGCCTGCTGGATGATGACGGGCACCAGCTCGGGCTTGATCGAGCTGTAGATTTTGATCTGCACGTACCCCAGCTTCGCGTAATTATCGACCGCTGCCCGTGCCTGCTCTTCCGTATCCACCAGCACCTTGGTTGGCCCGGCGTAAGGGCCGGAGCCGTCCATGATTCCAGCCAGCACGACGCGTGGCCCGATCTCGCTGCCGTCATCGAAGCGCTGGCGCATCGGCAAAACGCGGTCAATGATGTTGCCGAGATCGCGCACACTGGTCACGCCTGCGGCCATGTGCAGCAGTCCATCGTCTTCCGCCAGATGCACGTGCATGTCCCACAGTCCGGGCATGAGCGTTTTTCCGGTAGCGTCGATCACTTCCGCTCCTGGCGGAATCGCGACTTTGCCATCTTCACCCACGGCGGCGATGCTGTTGCCCTTGATAGTAACCGTGCGCCTGGGCAAGAGCGTTGCGGTCTCCGCATCGAAGAGGTTGGCGTGCACGAAGACGAGTGCGCCCGCCGGCTTGCGCGCGAGGGTCTTCGCCAGGGTGGCTGCGCGGGCATTGCTGAAGTCATCCTGAGCTTTGGTGAGGGCGGGGATGGTGGATTCCCATCCTTCGCGAATGATCACCCACCAGCCACTGAGCGCCGCGAAGAAGGCGCCGTCGGGCCCCAGCCATACCGGAGTGGGCAAGAATCCCAGGCCGTCGATGCCGTACTGCACCACAGTGAGCGACCTCCCGCCGGCCTCAAGTTTCAGGTCGCCGCGCCTGGTGATTGAAGCCTCGCCGCCCGGCAGAAGCGGCAGCTTGCCTCCGGGCGCAGCCAGCAAAGCTCGCGCCAGCAGCGCTGCTTCTTCGGGAGCACCAGAATCGCTGACGTAAAAGGCGGCGGCAGTCGCCTTCGTCCCCTGCTCGGCCTTGTTCTTCCACGTAGCTTTGCCGTTGCTGAACGAGAAATGCTCGTCCACCGGCGCTTTGAGGTAATCGTGGCCGGTGTTGTCGATCTGGGTGGGAATTGCCTGCTTGTTCAGAACGATTCGCGAATCGATGCTGGGCCCGCGTCCGCGATCGTTGAATTCGAAGTGATAGATGTGACCGCCGTCAGGCGTGACACTGGATGTCTGAAAGCCAGCCTTATTGCCGGCGAGGATGACGGTATAGCGGATGGCAGCCGTGGATGATTGCGTACCTTCCTTTGCAGGAGCTGTGCTCTGTGGGAAGATCGTAGAGGGGAGGAGAAGCAACGCAACAGCCAACTTGTGCATGATTCCTCGAGGGCGTGCAGAGTGATGGTATGAGTATCACTTCACCGGATCATGTTCAAGGCGTCGTAGTTTGAAAAACCCCGCCCAAGCTTCGCTTGAACGGGGCATCCTCAGAATTCCTTGCCGCTGCAGAATTTCACTCCGCCGCGCCAATCTCCTCCACAATTCTCTCCGCGACTCGCGCCGGATCTTTCGCCGCTGTTATCGACCTTCCGACCACGATGTGCGTCGCGCCCGCTCGTATCGCGTCCTTGGGAGTCACTACGCGGGCCTGATCATCTTCGGTCTCTCCCGCCAGCCGCACTCCCGGCGTGACGATGGCGAAGCCACTGCCCAGGGTCGTGCGGATGGCGCGGGCTTCCCGCGCAGAGCTGATCACGCCGCCGCATCCTGCGTTGCGCGCCAGCGCCGTCATGCGAAGAGCCTGGCTCACCAGGCTGCCGCTGACCCCGATCTCCTCCATGTCTTCTTCGCGCAGGCTGGTGAGCACAGTCACCGCCAAAACCATCGGTGGCCTATCGGATGAGCGGGCAGCTTCTACTGCAGCCTCGAGCATGCGGCGTCCGCCGCAAGCATGCACTGTCAGCATGCTTGCGCCCAGGCGAGCCGCTTCGCGCACCGCTCCGGCCACGGTATTAGGAATGTCGTGGAATTTGAGGTCCAGAAAAACTCTACGGCCGGAGGCAACCAGGTCGCGTACGACTCTGGGGCCTTCGGCCGTGAAGAGCTGTTTCCCGACTTTAAAAGTTCGCGCCGCGTTTCCGATCGCCGTTACCAGGTTTTGCGCCTGGGCGGCGCTGGGCACATCCAGCGCGACGATCAATCGATCTCTCGGGTCCCTAGTCTCGTTCGGCGCGGGGCTGGGGTGTGAAACGAGATCAATTGATTCGGGCATTAGTTCCGTCTTGGTCAGCCAAATTGCTTCAGCTGGCCCATCGAGCACGGCCCGATGGGGAAACGCTTATGGCATACCGGGCAAACTCTGACCCTCTCTCTTGCTCATGGCTACCGTAGGGGGATGCACGATGTCTAACTGCACCGTTTCGATCCCATATCCCGGTAGCTGAAGAATCCGGGCCGCTCCGTATGAAAGATCGATAATCCGGGAATGGGGAACCGGTCCCCGATCATTTACCCGAACAATCACCGACCTGCCATTGCGCAGGTTGGTCACTTTCACCAGAGTTCCCAGCGGCAGCTGCCGGTGAGCAGCCGTAAACTGGAACATATCATAACGTTCCCCGCTGGCAGTTTCTTTCCCGTGGAACTGCTTGCCATACCACGAAGCCTTACCAACCTGATAGGGCTTCGGGCGTTTCACTTGGCGAGGGCTTACTGCTGCCCTTTGCGAATTGTCGTTAGACCGTCCTTTCTCGGGTCGTACCGCACTCTCGGTTTGATCGAGGTGGGCTTGACTGCCGGGGATGTTTGGCGGCTGGGCCGCCATCAAGCTGATGGCCGCAAGTGGCACCATCAGGATGCTGGCTAGTCTTGGTCGCATCAAACACCTCGCAATCGATTAATTGCCCTCCCTGCGCCGAAATGGTCTCGATAGTCTAAGGAATGCAGCGAAATGGTGTCAACGCAGCCAGCGGCTTCAGGTCTAACCTGGGTACCCAAGAATGATTACTGAAGGCCAGATGGTCTTCCTAAGTTATTTAATGTGTATGTCTTAGCGTCATCCTCAAAATGGCACAGGGCCCGTGCTGTCGCGTTCATTTTCTTAGAAAGATGTTTGTTTTCTTGGAATTAGCCGGCAAAACGCCGCAAAATCATAGCTAATTCGTTAAAAACAGCAGGTTTGTCAGGACACGTGAGTGTTTCTCAACCGAATCTTGCTGGTTGGCGTTATGCCCAATAGGTGCGATCGAGGGTGCGGTACTGGATGGCTTCGGCTATGTGTTTTGGATCGATCTGCGCGGCTTGCTCAAGGTCGGCAACGGTACGCGCTACTTTAAGGATACGATCATGAGCGCGGGCGCTGAGTCCTTGCTGGGTAATGGCCCGTTCCAGCAGCCGTTCGCAGTCGGTGCTAAGGTCACAATAGGTGCGAATCTGGCGTGATCCCATCTGGGAGTTGCTGTAAATGCGTTCTCCCCCCTTGGCGAAGCGGTCAAGCTGGATTTCCCGCGCGCGCATCACCCTTTGCCGGATCTGCTCTGAGCCCTCCGGGCTCGCCCCCGCTCGCAACTCTTTGTATTTCACCGCCGGCACATCGATATGAATGTCGATACGATCGAGCAGCGGACCGGAAATTTTCGATACATAGCGCTGGATCATGGGAGGGGTGCAGTGGCATTCGCGCGAGCGGTCATTGAAGTAACCACAGGGGCACGGGTTCATGGCAGCGGCCAGCATGAAGCGCGAGGGGAATGTCAGGGACATGGAGGCACGGGCGATCGTGACGTTGCCATCCTCGAGCGGCTGGCGCATCACTTCCAGAACGTTGCGGGGGAATTCCGGTAGCTCATCAAGAAACAGAACGCCGTTGTGCGCCAGCGAGACCTCTCCCGGCCGCGGCAGCACCCCGCCACCGATCAGGCCGGCATCGGAGATGGTATGGTGTGGCGCTCGGTAAGGCCGAACTCCGACCAGACCCGCACCGGAATCGAGCACACCCGCGACGCTGTGAATCTTGGTGGTCTCGAGAGCCTCCTCGAAGGTGAGCGGCGGAAGAATGGTGGGCATGCGTTTGGCCAGCATGGTCTTGCCCGAACCAGGCGGACCAATCATGAGGATGTTGTGTCCGCCGGCGCAGGCAACTTCGAGGGCGCGCTTGGCGGTGTGCTGGCCGCGCACGTCCTTAAAATCGACCGAGAAGTGTTGCGATTGGTGCAGTAACTCCGAAGCATTCACTTCCACCGGCTTCACGGTGTTGCCGGTATTGATCAGCCGCACGACCTCCATCAGCGAGCGCACGGGATAGACTCTTACACCGCCGACTACCGCCGCTTCCTTGGCGTTCACTTCCGGCACGATAAGATTCCTGATCTTGTTGGTGCGCGCCGCTACCGCGATGGGCAGAGTGCCGCGAACGCCGCGAATCCCGCCATCCAGCGACAGCTCACCTACCAGCACATAGTCTGGAACTTCTTTCCGGGTGAGGCCGCCGTACGCGCCGAGAATCCCCAGTGCCATGGGCAGATCGAAGCCGGAGCCTTCTTTTTTCAAATGGGCGGGAGCGAGATTGATGGTGATGTGGGTAGGGGGAATATCGTATCCGCAGTTTTTGAGCGCGGAACGGATGCGTTCGCGGCTCTCGCGCACGGCCGCATCGGGCAAGCCGACGGTGGTGAAGTGATCTTCCGTCTGGCGGATTCCCGAGACGTCAACTTCCACTTCGATGATGCTGGCGTCGATGCCGTAAACGGCAGCGCTCAAGGTCTTGTAAAGCACTTCTCAACCCGCGTCAAAGCGCTCGGAACCAGAGACAACCGCGCACTATAGCAACGGGCGAGAACTCGCCTCTGTGATGGAAGCCGGAGGGCGATGTGATGTATGCCCCGAAGGGCCATCGACGAAGGCTGTGGAAAGCTGCTTTTCATCACTTTCGACCTTTGACACACGATGCTTTAGCCAAGAATCTGGTGTCCCATGCACTCCCGTGATCTTTACCTGCGGGTTTCCCCGGCTTGATTCTGGTATTTGGGGTACATACCATCTCAATCAGGGGTGGAACCCCTCCTCAACATTGATGGCAGCGGACAGTCAGACGGCGCCTGATGCCTCCACTCAGCTGCAGCGGTTGGAGCGGGAGGAGGGCAAGCTTTGGCGTATCGCTCTGCTGTTTCTCGGACTGCTGGCGCTCGGCCTGGGCGTGGCTTCCTGGCAGAACTTCTCCACCATTCCACACAGTCTGAAAGCAGTCCCGGTCGGCACGGTGCTCACGGTGGCGCTGCTGGCCCTTTACACTGCGCGCAAGCGTTGGGAGATTGCCGAACTGCGTGGTCAACTGCGCGGGATGCAGGAAGCGGCAACGTCCCCGCCGTCGGAACAACAGATTGAACAACTGCTGGCCATCCTGCAGAAATCGCAGCGTGGGTTTCGCGACCTGGTGGACAGCTTCGACGATGTCGTTGTGGCTGTGGAGTTGGACGGAACCATTCGCACGGCGAACCGGGCCTGGGCCGATCTGCTGGGGCTGCCCTTTGCGGACGTGATCGGACACAAGCTCTCCGAATTTGTGGCGCGCCCGACAGCGCAGGATGTAGCCGATGCCCTTCCCAGTTTTCGCCAGCAGCGGCAATGGGCAGGGGTGTTGGAACTTCGCTTGAAAAGCGGCATTCGGGCCCGCTTTTTCGACTGCACCGCGCAAGCCATTGTTCGCGAAGGCGAGGTCGTAGGCGCCAGTTTCTGGGGGCGTGACATTACCCAGCAGCGGGAACGCGAATCGCGCTTCACGGAATTATTTGAGACCGCCCACGAAGGGGTTTACTTCAGTACCCCTGAGGGCAAGATGCTGGACTGCAATATGGCGCTCGTCCGCATGCTCGGATTCGATGATAAGACTCTGCTACTGGCCACTCCCGCTGACGAAGTCTTTGTTGATCCGGCCGAACGCAAGCAAGTA
Organism: Terriglobales bacterium; assembly: GCA_035624455.1. Lineage (NCBI taxonomy): Bacteria > Pseudomonadati > Acidobacteriota > Terriglobia > Terriglobales > Terriglobales bacterium. The sequence goes on along the minus strand of DASPRM010000125.1, from coordinate 16,922 downwards.
CTGCAGGAACTGGATCAGAAGATCGCAGTCCGGGACCGGGAAATCCGGCTTCGCCGCAGGGATGGGAGGGTAATCTTCTGCCTAGATTCATCTCGTGCCATCTTCGACAACGAAGGCAAGGTCACACGCTACCAGGGCACGCTGGTGGATATCACCGAGCGACGCGAGATCGAGGCACGGCTGCACCAGCAGGAAGAATTCGGGCGGCGGCTGGTGGAGTGTTTTCCCGACGCCATTTTGGTGCTCGACAACAATCTGCGCTACACCTACGCCAGCCCGCGAGTACGCGAGGTGCTGGGATGTGTGCCGGAGGAACTCATCGGCAAAACGGTTACCGCCGATCCAAACACCCATGAGCCATTTCGGCTATTCAATGATGTGCTTGCCGGCAAGGAAGCCGTTGGTCAAACGGACTACTCAGTGCGGCAGCGGGATGGCGCCTGGTGCACTCTGCGTTCCATCGCAAGCCCCCTTTTCGACTCCAAGGGAGATCTGGTGGGAGTAGTAGCGTCAGTTCGCGACATCACCCAGGCTAAGCAAATGGAGCAGCAACTGATCCAGTCGGAGCGGCTGGCCGCCATGGGGCAGATGATCGATAGCTTCGCTCACGAGCTGAATAATCCTTTAACCGCGATCCTGGGCGCCATCGATTTGCTCGACACCCAAGCGGGGGCCGAGGAAACACGCAAGCATCTGCGCCTGCTAAAGGAGCAATCACGCCGCGCGGCGGAAGTTGTGCAGAACCTGCTGTTCTTCTCGCGGCCGCCGACACCTGGCCGAAATCGCCTGAACATCAACGATCTGATTCAACGCACGTTGCTGCTGCATGAGCATTCCCTTCGCCTCAATAACATCAGCGTGGATTTCATAGCGGAGCCGAACCTCCCGCCTTTCGAGGGCGATGCCAGCCAGTTGATGCAGGTCTTTTTGAACCTGATCATCAATGCCGAGCAAGCGATCCGGGAGCTGCGCCCGAGGGGCACGCTGCGGATTCGCATCGGCAAACAGGAGAGCGAGTTGCAGGTGAGCTTTCAGGACGACGGCCCCGGCTTGCCGCCTGAACTGACAGGCAAAGTGTTCGATCCCTTCTATACCACCAAGCGCACAGGAGGGGTTAACGCGCTCGGTCTGAGTATCTCGATGGGAATTTTGAAGGGCTGTGGCGGCCGGCTGGAAGCGCAGGCAGCTCCAGGCGGAGGGGCGGTGTTCTCTGTGCGCTTGCCCTTACAGGTGCCAGTGTTGGCGGGAAGATAGCACGTAGCACTTAGCACATAGCACTTAGCAGTCAGCGGTCAGCAATTAGAAATTAGAAAACTGCAGATCCCTCGCGCGCTGCGCTCGCTCGTGATGACAAGAAAAGAAGGATTCCCTTGCCACTCTGTCCCGTCTGGGATAACAAGAAACCGCAAGGTCCTTCGACTCGGACCCGGGACGATGTACCGCGTCCTCGCTCAGGATGACACTTCAAGAGCTGAATGCTGATGGCTATGTGCAGCAGACCGCGCGCTGCTGAATACCATTACCTAGCGCTCCACCGCCATGGCTACCGCGTTACCGCCGCCGAGGCAAAGGGCGGCAATGCCCTTGTGGACGTCACGCCGCATCATTTCGTAGAGCAACGTAACCAGCACTCGCGCGCCGCTGGCGCCAATCGGGTGACCCAGCGCCACGGCTCCGCCATTCACATTCAATTTCTGAGGATCGAGTCCAAGCTCCCGCGCCACGGCAATAGCCTGCACTGAGAAGGCTTCGTTCAGTTCATAGAGATCGACGTCTTCGTTTTTCCAACCGGTCTTCTTCCAGATCTGCCGGACAGCATCGACGGGCGCCATCATCACCCACTTCGGATCGACGCCTGAGGTCGCCTGCGCCACGATCCGCGCCAGTGGTTTCCCTCCGATAGCTTCCGCCCGCTGCCGGCTGGTGACCACGACGGCCGCGGCGCCATCGTTCACTCCCGGCGCGTTTCCAGCAGTGACCGTGCCGTCTTTCTTGAAGGCAGGCTTGAGGGCACGCAGCGCTTCGATGGTAGTGTCTTCGCGCGGCGATTCGTCTTTGTCAAAAAGTATGGTTTCGCCCTTCTTCCTGCCCGGCACTTCCACAGGAACGATCTGGGATTTGAAGCGGCACTCCTTGATCGCGCTTACCGCCTTGCGATGAGAATTGAGAGCGAATTCGTCCTGCTCTTCGCGGGTGATGTGGTACTTCTCCGCGACGTTCTCGCCGGTGTTTCCCATGTGGTAGTTGTTATACACATCCCACAAGCCATCCTGGATCACGGAGTCTACGATCTGCGCGTTCCCAAGACGGTATCCCTTGCGGGCCTGCGGCAGAAGGTAGGGAGCGTTGGTCATCGATTCCATGCCGCCCGCGACCACGAGCTGGCTGTTCGCCGTCTGGATGGCTTGCGCCGCCAGCGCCACGGCCTTCAGACCCGAGCCGCAAACCTTGTTGACCGTCATGGCGCCGACTGAGGGCGGAAGTCCACCGTAGATAGCCGCCTGGCGAGCAGGATTCTGGCCCAGCCCTGCGGAGACCACGTTGCCCATGATGCATTCGTCTACCTGATTGAGATCTTCGATCTGCGCTCGCTTCACTGCTTCGCGCACGACGATGGCCCCCAGTTGTGTGGCGGAGAGATCGGAGAGAGAGCCCTGAAATTTTCCAATAGGCGTCCGCACGGCGGAGACGATGACGACATCGTCAGCGTTAGGCATAAGATGAACTCCTCATGAAATGGCGACCGTCATTATAAGATGGTCGCCAGGCCCAGGCTGCGACCGGGCCTCTCACTTCTGATTAGATGATGGTTTCCTCAATCCGTTTCCTCAGCGGGAGGTCAATTGTCTACTACCACACCGGTCACTGACTCGACTGCTTCTCGACCGGGGCTGGTCGCCCCATCGTGGCACACTGTTCTGCTGATCGCCATCCTGCTGGTGCTTTCATTCGGAGGCGCCGATTCTCAGCACGGCTTTGCGCAGAAGACGGGTCGCTTAGCTTTCTATCTGATCACCATGGCGGTGGAGTTGCTGATGGTGGGTTATGTTGCCTGGGGCATTCACCAGACGAGCACGTCGCTGGGCGACCTGATCGGTGGGCGTTGGAACAGCAAGGAAGACTTTTTGCTCGACGTTGTGATCGCAGTTGGGTTCTGGGTGGTTTCGGCTCTGGTGCTTGCAGGTCTGGCGTGGATGCTGGGACTCACCCATCCCCAGCAGCTAGCCGATGCGAAGAAGCGGGTTGATTTTCTGATGCCCCATAGTCCGCAGGAAACACTGGTGTGGGTGCTATTGAGCGCCTGCGCAGGCTTTTGCGAGGAGATCATCTTTCGCGGTTATCTGCAGAAGCAGTTTGGCGCATGGTTGAAGAGTGCGTGGGCAGGAGTAGTTCTGCAAGGCGCATTTTTCGGGGCTTCGCACGCCTACGAGGGGCGCGAGCGAATGCTGATCATCGCGGTCTATGGAATGATGTTCGGCGTGCTGGCGCTGCTGAGAAGAAGTCTGCGTCCGGGAATGTTCGCGCACGCCATGCAAGACAGCATCGCGGGCCTTGCGTTTCGTCTGATTCGCTGAACTTGCGACGAAGATGCTTTGAGTAGGAAGGACGACACTGAAAATCATTGCGACCTTCTCGCGAGTGACCTTAGTAATGGGTGTGAAGGAGGTGATACATCCGATTTTTCTCTTGACTTGGTTTCTGAATGACTCTATACAATCAATCAATTGCAACGGTAACAGGGTTGCGAATTAACGAAAGGGAGAATAGATCCATGGCAACTAAGAAGGGTGGCAAGAAGTCGGCGAAGAAGTCGAGCAAGAAGAAGTAGTCAGACTTCAGCCGAAGATGCTACAGGGGACGCGCATCGCGTCCCCTGAAGTTTTTTTGCGGGCTTCCTTTCGTTCCTCTCCCGAGTTTGCAGTCCGCTTGTTAGTTGAGCTCTTCGCCACTACGCGAGAGCACGCCGGCGTCGGCCACTCATCAGGTAAACCGCGGCCCGAGGCTCCAGCAACGGATCTCCGGAGGATTCAATGCCGTCCACGCGCGGAAGCGGATCAAAAATGATGTGCCGCTGCTCTGCGTCACCATCCGGAACTACGCTATTCAGCTCTATCGTCCCGAATTCAACCACGGGACGCTGATCCGGCCAATGGACGGTCGAATCATCGACCGCGTCCCCTTCCGCCGCTACCTGGACCAGGATGCGCATACGCGTCCCTCCCTTTCCCACTCTCTCCCTGATTTCGTCGAACAGAAAATCCGGGCTTTTCTTCGCAGCGCCAGCCTCGTCCAGATATTGGTTCTTATCCTCGGGAAGAATTCGATAGCGCCCGAACTTCGCAATTCCGTCTCGGTTGATGAACTTGTAGGCATTCACCGCGAAGTAGGATTCCTTCACAAGACTCGTCGGAATAGGCTTGGGAGTCTGAACGAAAGCCAGCGCGGCAGGATGCGTGCCCAGAAATGACTCGACCGGCGTCGGCTTAGTGGCCCCCGGACCACTGGCGTAGATGGCACGTAGAAATTCCACGAACTCCTCCGCCGTGCGCACGGCGAACCCATCCACCGAGTGGGCGATGATGTCCGTGTGAACGTGTTCGGAGAAATAAAACCGTATAGCCAGCCCGCGAGGACCGGCATTTTCGGCATCGTTGTCGGCTACTGATGGAAGACCGGCAAAATCAGAAAATCGGACCACAATTCTTGTGGACGGATTGTGCAGGTGGGGCGCGCGGGTGAGCGACGCTGCTTGCGGAGAGGGGATGAACGCGCCGGAAAGGAGAATACCCTTGGCGTGAACCGGCCTGAATCCCGGATGATGCCCGTTCAAATTGTCAAATGCCTCCAGCGCCTCCTGGCTGAGTGCGTCTGGTGGCGGAACCTTCGGTTGTGCTGCCATGCTCTCGAAATCCTCCATTTGCAGCCGGCGTTATGAGGGCCGTTATTTAGCAACCCCGACTCAAGTTGCTGGCGGACGGTTGAATCCTGAAGGGAGTTGAAGCCCTTAAGACTGACTGCTTGTGGATGCCTGCCCGGGCTTCGGGGATTCAGGTTGTTAGGTGTGTCGCGCTACCAGGGCTCCAGCGCCGCAAGGAATAGCCCAAAACAAAGACTTTTCACTTCGCTCAGGATCCCCCACTGAAGAATGGCTTAGGATGTCGCGCCCACCGCGGCGATGGAATAGATTTTTTCTTCCGTTTCCGGACACAACGAATAATAGGGACACCAGTGACAATTTCGGCCGGGCTTGGCATCGAATCTCCCCGCACGAATCCCCTCGGCCACCTCGCTGATTTTGTCGCGCTCAAGCGCCAGTTCTTTCTCGTCGCGCTCGGTTTCTACCAGGCGATTCGTAGTCAGATTGTGAAATCCGATACGTTCAGGCAGCTTGCCCCATTCCTTTTGTGCCGCCATAGCATAGATCGAAAGCTGCAGGCTTTTGTCGGCGTCTTCTTCGTCCCGTGGTGAGCCGGTTTTATAGTCGACCAGACAGATCGCGCCGTCTGCAGTCCGATCGACGCGATCAATTCTTCCCTTCACCCTGATGCCTCCGATCTGAAAATCGAAGACGTGTTCCGACGCCAGCACTTCAACCGGCGGCTGGGCCTGTTGCAGATCAAAGAATTCTCCGAGTTGCTCTAGTCCCTGGTTACGGTAGAGCCCGGCCTGATGCTCATCCTCGAAATACATCCCCGAGAACGCATCAAGGAAGCATTGCAGGAAGACTTGGCGCGTGAGCGGCCGGTGCTGCTGGAGTGAGTCCGAGTAGGCCTTCAACGCCGTATGCACAGCATTCCCGTATTGCATGGCAGGTGCGGGCTGGTCGGGGATTCTCCAATCGTTTTCGATCTTGAACCGCAGCGGACAACGCTGATAGCTCTCAATACGTGTGGCGCTGAGCGACATTTGCTGCAGGGGAGAACGCGGGGGAAGCGCGAGCCAGGAGGCCAGTTTTGTATCCGATTCCGGAGCCCATGATGAACCGGAACATGCATCTGCATCGCGAATGTGAATGACCTCTGTGAGTGATTTTTCCTGGGCGAGATTGCGCATGATTCCTGGTGGGTCCGCTTCCCTTCCCTTGCCTCGGGTCCCGTAAAGCGCCAGCGTGTCGCACGCGCGAGTCATCGCCACATAAGCAAGCCGCCTTTCCTCCTGGTTATGGCTCTGCTTGGGATCTTCATCGAGTTGCAAAGCTGGCTCACGCAAAGCTTGCGGAAATTCGAACAACACTTCGCGGTAGTGTGCGGGAAATGATCCAGCGCAGACACGAATGATAAATATGTGGGCGAATTCCAGACCCTTGGCAGAGTGCGCCGTCATCAGTTGGACCGAATCATCAGTGTCTCTCGCGAGTGCTGGAATCGCGCCACCAGCTTCCTCGTAAAAATCCAGATACTCGAGGAATTCATCCAGCGTTCCGCTGCGTGTAATTGCTTTCTGGTGCCAATTGGAAACGAAATTGCGAAAGGCCTGAATGGTTTCCGACTCCGGGATGGATAACACGTGAAGCACAATCTCGAGCACTTCATTCGTCTGCTCACTATGCAGACCGGACAGGTTAATCGCCTCATTCAGGCGAGCCAGAACTTCTTTTCCACCCGGTACCTTCTCAAGGATTTTGGGCAGAGTCGTCGTGTCTGCGGCGGACGCCAGCGCGCTTCGCAAGCGTTCGCCGTCGATGCGAAATTGCGGCAGCGCAGCCAAACGAAACAGGCTGATGCCATCGCTGGGATTACTAACCGCGCGGAATGCCGCCATCACATCTCTGACGTCGGTAGCCTCGAGAATATTCGCGCCCTGCACGGCAAAGGGAATGCCCTGCGCCTTAAGCTCCCGGATCAGCGCCTCACGATGCCCGTGGCTGCGATAGAGCAAAGCAAAGTCATTCCATTGGCAGCCGCGAAGGGCAAACTCGTTTGTTGCGTCGGTAACGCGGTGTCCACGGCATCCGGAGCGCATGCGCTGAATAGCATTCGCCACCGCCGCCGCTTCTGCTGCAGCACTGCCCGACTTCGGAACTCTTACCAGATCCACCGGCTCGGCCCTGAGTTCCCGTTTCTGCTGCACCGCTTCACGTTCGCGAGCCGAACGCAGAGGTTGCCGGGGCTCCCCCACACTACCGGCGGGCGGGTTCATATCGATGACGCAAAATGCAGCCTGCAGAATGGGCGCAAGGGAACGACGGTTTTCCACCAGAGTAACCCGCTTCACACCCGTGAAGCACCGCTCGAAAATTTCGAACACTCCGTTCGTGGCTCCGCGGAATCGGTATATGGCCTGGTCAGGATCGCCGACCGCAAACACGTTCTGCTCTTCTCCACCCAGAAGGCGAGCGATCCGAATTTGGGCGGGATTAGAATCCTGGAATTCGTCGATCAAGAGAAAACGCGCTTTCCGCCTCTCCGCCGCCAGGATGCCGGAGTCCGCCTGCAGCAGAGACACCGCCCGGCTGATCATCTGGCCGAACGTCCCTAGGTTTTCCGCGGCCAGCATGTCTCGGACGCTGCGGTAAACCGCTGCGATTTCCCGGCAACGTGCAATCACCTCCGCGGGCGCAAGGGTAGCTGCTTCCCGGGATTTCGAGACGCGTGGCAGAGGCAGCGCGCCCGCGCACAGAGCGGCAACATATTGCTCATAGCGCTCCACACTGACCAACTCGTCGTCACAACGGTCGAAGAACTTCAACAGGTGGGAGAGAAATTCGGCCGGGCTCGCTGCACGTATGAAGTGTTTCAGCGGAAGCTCACGGAGGCGGCGCCGCAGGTAAACGAACAGGTCTTCATTGGTAACCACATCGAACTTGTTGCCGGTGCGGTGTAGGATTCCATTGCAAAAAGCGTGGAAGGTACAGGCGCGAAGGGGAAAATCCTGATTCGGCTTCCATAAGCCAAGCTTCTCGGCTTCGCTGAGAACACGCTGCTTAAGTTCTTTGGCAGCGTTGTCGGTGTAGGTGACAGCGAGGATTTCCTGGGGAGCGGCGTGTCCGTTTTGGATCAGGCGTACGATGCGCTGTACCAGAACCGTGGTCTTGCCCGTCCCTGCGCCGGCCACTACCAGCATCGGCCCGTGGACATGCTCTATCGCAGCGAGTTGCTTGTCATCGAAAACAGCAGGCACAATCCCTCGTTCCCAATATGAAAGATCTCATTATGCGCGAGGCGGAACAATCCGGCCAGCACACATATCAGAACCACACTGGGTCCCCGGAAGATACTCGGAACACGCACTTCACGCGCTCAGTTGAAGCTGTTGCAAAATAAATTCTGCTCGTGCCGTGGGCCCGACTCGCGGCAATTCCACCAGTTTATATCCACACTCCTGGTAGACAGAGATCATCAGTTCATAGGTTCTCATGGCCTCATCGAAGTCCTGTTTACGTTCCTTATCGTTTGCGTAGATCTCTTTCCAGGGCGGCGCCAGAAAGACGAGCGATGCATAGCGATAGCGGTCACACGCCTGGCGGATGCACGTTTCGTCTGCCAAGCCGATCAATCTTGCATAGCAGAGAGTATCGGGGATACCACGGTCAGAGAACGTGGGCTTGGCGGCTGGAGTGTGCCCTTTATAAGACTCAATCGATCGCCGCAACATCAGACGGGTGTAGAGCTCTCGGTCCTTCCAGGGAAGTGCTGTCCCAGCATCTCGTACCTGCTCCTGAATGATTTCTCGCGCCACTTCCGGAGCGTGTCGAAAGCCGTACTTCTCCAACTCCACAAGTACTGTGGTTTTGCCGGAGCCGGGACCGCCACTAACAACGTAGAGATTTGGGTTCTTCAGGACCATGCGTTGCGCACTAAACAAGCTCGGAGGCGGCGATAACGAGTGCGGCTATCGCTCCAGTTTCCGATCGCAGGATGGTAGGACCCAGACCTGCCGGGATCCATCCTGCCGCCTGGAACAAGCTGATTTCTTCGCTTGTCCACCCGCCTTCCGGTCCAATCGCCAGGGCCACTGATTCTTTTTGTGGCGCGGCGGCAAGAACTGACTTCAGCCCCTGGGGGAAACCTTCGGCAAGGACCACTTTTGCCGCGGCTGGCGTGCCGATCGCGTCCTTCAGCCTGATGGGGCTCGCGATTTCCGGCGGGCTCAGGCGGCGGGATTGCTGCGAAGCCTCATGCGCGATCTTTCGCCAACGCTCTACTCGTTTGGCAGCGGCCTGCGCCAGATGAGTATCAGTGCGCCGCGTGATCACGGGAATGATCTCCGCCACGCCTAGCTCGGTAGCTTTCTCAATTGCCCACTCCAGGCGATCAAATTTGAAAATCGCCAGCAGCAGCGTGAAGTGCGGCAGGAACGGCGAGGCCAGGCGTTCTCCCATGACAAGCTCGACCCGGTCTTTCTCAATTTTGCGGATCGTTCCCAGGCGCACGGCCTGGCCGGTAGAAATCTCAAGCTCCTGGCCAACTCGAGCGCGCAGCACTTGTACAAGGTGAACTGCGTTTTGTCCAAGGAGGAAGGCGCGATCACCGGAGACTTCATCGGCAATCCATCGGCGGCGAGTCATTGCCAGTTGTTAGCTGAACATGTCTTTGACTTTGTTTAGCAGGCTGTGCTGCTCGGGCTTGTTCTCGATCTTCAGATTCTCTCCCAGTTCCTGCAGAATCTCGCGTTGCCTTTTGGTGAGCTTGGTGGGCGTCTGCACCTTGACGGTGATCATTAAATCGCCCTTCCCGTGTCCATTGAGAACCGGAACACCCTTACCTCTAATTCGGAAGACCGTGCCGCTCTGGGTGGCTTCGGGAATCTTGAGATTGTGTACGCCATCGAGTGTGGGAATCTCGACTTCGGTTCCCAGAGCTGCCTGGCTGAATGAGATGGGCACTACGCAGTGCAGGTCCTTGCCTTCGCGCTCAAAAAACGCGTGCTCCTTTACATGCAGCACAATGTAAAGATCGCCCGCGGGACCGCCATAGAGCCCGGGCTCACCGTGTCCGCCATAGCGAATGCGAGTACCATCTTCGACGCCCGCGGGCACTTTGACCTCCATGGTGCGTTCGCGCAACACGATGCCACGCCCACTGCATTTAGGACAGGGATCGGCGATTACCTGGCCAGTACCTCCGCAACCGCTGCACGTACGGGAAATGCTGAAGAACCCTTGCTGGTATCGCATCTGGCCGCGCCCGCCGCAGGTGCGGCAAGTCTGTGCGGATTTTCCCGGAGCGATACCCGAGCCTTTGCAATTCTCGCAGGATTCGTGTCGCTGCAACGCCACCTGGGTTGTAGTGCCGAAGACCGCTTCTTCGAATTCCAGGTTAAGGTCCTCGCGCAGATCGGCACCCCGATGGGCTCGAGTGCGCCGGCCGCCGCCAAACAGGTCGCCAAAGCCGAAAAGATCCCCAAAGATGTCGCTGAAATCCTGAAAAATGACGTTGCTGAAGTCCACTCCGCCCGCGCCTGCGGAGCTTCCCACTCCTGCATGACCAAAACGGTCATAGCGGGCTCGCTTCTCGCTATCCGCGAGAATGGCATAGGCCTCGGAGGCCTCCTTGAACTTCTCTTCTGCCGATGGATTGTTGGGATTGCGATCAGGATGGTACTGCATCGCCAGCTTGCGATACGCGCTCTTGATCTCCTGGTCGCTGGCACTGCGGCTGATGCCCAGCACTTCGTAGTAATCGCGTTTTACGTTGGTTGCCAGAATGATTCCCCAACTCGAATTGAATTACACATGATACCGAGAGACGAATCACCCCACCCTGGCCCAATGCGGTCCGGAGTAGGGCGCCGAACACTGGTCACTAGCTCAAGTTTTTCGAACACTCTACCGTGTTGGATGTTTTGCCACGCGCACGATCGCAGGTCGTATCAAGCGATCCTTCAGCTTATAACCCTTCTGCAGTTCGTCGACGACGTAATTATCCGGAACCTCCGTCGTCTCCACCGTTTGTACTGCCTGGTGGAAGTTAGGATCGAAGGGTTGCCCTTCGGCTGAAATGGGCTCCACGCCCAGCTTCGCCAACGCATCGTGCATCTGCCGATTGATTAATTCCACCCCGGAACGAAAATCCGCACCCGGAGGCGCCTTGAGAGCGTGGTCGAAGCTATCGAGAATCGGCACCAGAGCCTTGATGACATTCTCAATCGCGTAATCGCGGTATTCTCGTTGCTCGCGCTGCAGACGCTTGCGGGAATTCTCAAAATCCGCCTGTTGGCGCGCCAGACGATCAAGCAGCGCATCACGCTCCGATCTTAGTTTCTCGACGTCGCTCTCGATGATGGGTGCCGCTGCCTGCCCTGCGGAGTTGACCGATTCCGGCTTGTCATTCTCATCGGCCGAAGGCAGTTCATGATCAACATCAAGTTCTGCTCTGCCATTGCCTCGCTTCACTGCTGTCATAACCTTTAAGACTCTTTCAGAATTTTCTCCAGTAATTTCGACACGTACGACACCGCCGCGATGGCGTCCTGATAATCGATGCGTAAAGGACCGATCACGGCCAGCGATCCCACGGTTTCTCCCTCAATTTTTGCGGGTGCCCCAATTAGAACGAAGTCTTTCAAATGCGGCTGCAAATCCTCCAGACCAAAAACCACGCGCACACTCTGCTGCTGGGAGTCGAGATATGCTCCCAGCAGTTCAGCTACTTTTTGCTTTGCCTCCAGGCTGCGCAGCAATTCCCGCAACCGCTCCTGATTGCTTCCGCTGCCCAGCAGGTTGGCAGCGCCCTCGAGGTAAACGTCATGCCCCGCACTCTCCGCGGTCAACGCGCCTTCGCGGTACAGTGCCTCAATGGAATTCATTAGCCGGTCGTATTCACTGCGCGCTTGTTCCAGTCGCCTCTCGACTTCGGCACGCAAAGCCTCCAGTGTCCACCCACGAAAATTCTCGTTCAGGTACGCCCCAGCGAGCTCCAGATCCCCCTGCGTCAGCTCGGATTTGAGCCGCAAAACCCGATCGCGGACCACCCCTGCCTTGGTGATCAGCACTGCCAAAACTCTGTTTTCGGCCAACCGAGAGAAGTGGATGTGTTCCAAGACTTCCTTCGGCCCCCCCGCCACGGCAACACCAATGTTCTGCGAGATCACCGACAACACATGCGAGGTTCGCTCCAGAAAATCCTGCAGGTCATTGACTCCGCTAAGCTGGCTTTCAATTGCAACCTGATTGCGATCCGAAATCCGCACCCCGGAGGAAATCTGATCCACATAGTAGCGGAATGCCACCGCCGTAGGTATCCGGCCAGCGGAGGTATGCGGTTGCTCCAGGTACCCAGCCTCAGTCAAATCTGACATTACATTGCGGATGCTCGCCGGACTCAGACCTTCGCTGTTTCCCCGCGAAAGAGTTCGTGACCCGACCGGCTCACCGCTGACGATGTACGCCTCGATAATCTGGGTCAGAACTTCCCTTTCCCGGGGGCCGATATTGGGCTCGCCTGCCATTTGAGTCAAATCAACTAAAGGCTTTCCAAGTCTAATAGATGCAGAAACTTAGCTGTAGGATTCCAGCCAATCCGTAAGCTAAATTTTAGGGAGGAACTCGAGGTCGTGTCAAGGTTAGCACTCACGAGCCTAGAGTGCTAGACAATATCAAAGCGGGAACGACTCCAGGAAGGGACTTGCCCCAACATCCTTATTGAATTCGGACATCCTTTATTGAATCTGGATGACATTGGCCGGGGTGGACGCGACGATTTCTTTGACTCTCTCGACCACCCGTCGGGTAAAGGCATAGAGCGACTTGGCGTGCGGAGAGTTTTCTCCTTCAAGTGCCACCGGATTCCCAGTATCGCCGCCTTTGCGGATGTTCGGGTCAAGCTCGATGTTGCCCAGGAAGTCGATACCGAACTGCTCGGCGGTTCTCTTGCCTCCGCCCTTGGAAAAAATGTCGATCTCGTGCTGGCAATGAGGGCAGACAAAATAGCTCATGTTCTCAACCAGGCCCACAATGTCCACCTTTACCTGACGAAACATCTCGATCGCCTTACGGCCATCTTGCAGGGAAACATCGGATGGCGTGGTCACCACAATTGCGCCCGTTACAGGTACGGTCTGAATAAGAGAGATAGCAACGTCTCCGGTACCGGGCGGCAGATCCACAATTAGATAATCCAACTGGCCCCATTCCACGCGCTGGATGAACTCGCGAATCATCTGGTGCAGCATGGGACCGCGCCAGATCAAGGGTTTGTCCCCCGGATTCAGGAAACCCACCGAAATCACTTTCAGGCCAAAGCGCACCGGCGGCTCAATCGTGTTCTTAGGGGTAACCGCGGGTTGAGTCGTAGAGCCCAGCATCAGAGGCACATTGGGACCATAAACATCCGCATCCAGCAGTCCGATTTTGTAGCCAAGCTTGGCCAAGGCAAGCGCCAGGTTCACCGACAGCGTGGTCTTTCCCACGCCTCCCTTACCCGATCCGACCGTGATAATTGCATCGACGCCTGGGATCGGCTGTGGTCCCGAAGGCTGCGGCATGTGCGCCAAAGTGGAGCTCCTTAAGAACAATTAGAAATAGACCGCACGTCGATTATATAGACACCAAGCAGTCAGCAGCGGCGAGGGATCTGCAGGTGCCTGTCTCACAACGGGCCCGATTTGGCTTGAATGGGATCTTGCCTCTACGCGCGCCTATGTCACTCAGTGCCCATACCCGCCGGTCTCGGCAGTGACCTTGCCGCGGAATATGCGGTACAGGTAAACGAAATATGTAACAGCGATGATCATGCCGAGCACCCACCAGATCAGGGCGACTCGATAGGCGTATTCACCGGTGGCCGTATTGTGAATCGTCAGACTGAGGGCCGGGTCGTTGATGGCAGGCAGGACGTTGGGATAGAGTCCGAAGGCCGCTCCACCGAGCATTCCTGCAAGATAAACACAGGACGAGAGGAATGCGGCCTTCTCGTTGTTCCGCAGATGGAAATAGAGAATTCCAGCCAGCGCGACAACTACCAGCAGCGGAATTCCGAATCCAATGGGATAGTCGCGAAAATTCGCCATCACCTGGGGACGGATAGCAAGCGTTGCAATCAGGCTCAGCAAGGTCACCGCTACCAGCACCGGCCAAAGCACCGTGGCGATCTTCCGCGAGCGTTGATTGACTTCGTCTTCGGTCTTTAGCGCGATATAAAGCGCACCATGCAAAGTGAGCGCAACCAGGGCAACCACGCCACATAACACCGTGTACCAATCGAGAATGCCGGGATCAGGGCCCACCCTCCAGTGCGTCCACAATGCCGCGAAGAAATAGCCGCTGGCGTTGAGCGGCACGCCCCGAACCACATTGCCAAGGGCCGCGCCGTAGAAAATTGCCAGCAGCGCGCTAGCGACCGAAAAAATCGTATCGAAGAATGATCGCCACACGTGGCTGGTGCTGTGTATGCGAAACTCAATCCCTATGGCCCGCAGAATCAGGAGCCACAGCACCATCATGAGCGGCAGGTAGAATCCGCTGAATGCCGAGGCATAAAGCTGTGGAAAGGCGAAGTAGAGAGTGCCCCCGGCTGCAAGCAGCCAAACTTCGTTGCCGTCCCACACCGGACCGATGGCGCGGATGATCGTCGCCCTTTCCTGGTCTCTTCTTCCCGCCATCAGGTGAATGGCGCCTGCGCCCAGATCAAAGCCATCCAGCACCACATACGCAACCAGCATCAAGGCTACGAGCAAGAACCAAAGTGTCGGCATATTAGTCCCCAACCGGCGCAGTCGCCGGCTTCTTGAGCTTTGGAATTTCAAGCGGCTCCGGCTACACTGCCGGCTCCGGCCCGGCATCGATCTCGCGATAAACCAGGAACAAGAACAGTATCGACAAAACCGTGTACATCCCCATGAACCCGAGCAGCGTGAACAGGCCATTTCCGGCAGAGACCATCGTCGAGTAGCCCTGTGACGTCCGCAGCAGACCATACACGAGCCAGGGTTGGCGCCCGATCTCTGCCGTCATCCATCCTGCTGTATTCGCAATGTAAGGAAAAGGAGCGGCCAGCATCAGGATCCACAGCATCCAGCTTGCGTTATAGAGTTTTCGCCGCCACAGTAGCAATGCCGCCAGCAGCATCACCGCAATGAAGATCGTCCCCAACCCCACCATGATGTGATAGCTGAAATAAAGCAAGGGAATGCTGTCCGGCCAATCCTTCTCCGGAAACGCGTTCAGCCCTTGGACGTGAGCCGACCAATGTCGGTAGCTCAGAAAGCTAAGCATGTTGGGAACAATAATCGGGTTATCGATCTTTCGCTGGGCTACATCCGGCTGACCGATAATTACCAGGGGTGCGCCGGGCTGACTCTCGAACAGCGCCTCCATGGCGGCCAGCGTCACTGGCTGGTGCTCAACCAGCATCTTGCCCTGACCGTCGCCGGTGGGAAAAAGCTGCAGAATACTGAAGATCAATCCGGCAATCACGCCAGTACGCACAAAGATCTTTCCTTGCTCGAGGAATTTCTGGCTCAGCAGGTAATAGGCTCCCACTGCCGTCATCACGAACGCTCCCGTAATGACTGCGCCGCTCATGTTGTGTGCGTACTGCCAGAGTGCCCACGGGTTCAGTAGAAGCCCCCAGAAGCTGTTGACGTAAACCGACCCATCCGGTCCGTGCGCGTAGGCGACCGGGTTCTGCATCCAGGCGTCGGTAGCAATGATGAAATAACCGGAAAGCCAGGAACCCAGTAACACCAGGAATCCTGAGAACCAGTGCATCTTGGGACTGAGCCGCTTTTCCCCGTAGAGAAACAGGCCAAGAAAAGCTGATTCCAGAAAGAAGGCAAAGGTGCCTTCCATGGCGAGCGTCTGCCCGATCACCCCTCCGGCGAAGCGGGAGAAGTGTGACCAGTTCGTCCCGAACTGAAATTCCATGGGAATGCCGGTAACTACGCCCACAACGAAATTAATGCCAAAGATCTTTGCCCAGAAGCGGGCCGCGCGGTTGTAGGCCTCATCCTTCTTCCAAAGCGCCAATGACTTCAAAGCCACAAGCAATGGCGCCAGTCCCATGGTCAATTGCGGAAACAGGTAGTGATAGGTGACGGTAAAAGCGAAATGTAGCCGGTGGATCAGCAGAGTGTTGTCCATAGAGACATCCCGACAAAGACGTGCAAAGTGGCAGACAGTTGATTAAGAGAATCGCCGGGCCGACTGCAGCAGGACGCATACCAGCCAGGCCGATATTATCTTCGATTAAGCTACGCAATGAGACTATCGGGAAAAATTGATAACCGGATGTGACATCCGTCACAATCGAAAACGTCTCTGCGTTATCTCGCCAGATCCCGACGCGCAAGGCTCCGGCGCCGCTTCAGGGTCGATCAATATGAAATACCCGAGAGGAACGCTCTCCGTGACACGCAATATCTCTCTTTTGAGCTCTTAGACTACTGGATCAGCGTCGTCTGCAAGGCGACGGTCAGCCACCGTCCGTTTTGCTTCACGTACACGCGGGTGAAGCGATAATCACCGCTGTAGTCTTTTCCGTTTTCCTGTCCCTTTTGAATGGAGCGGCCAGTTACAATCGCAGTGTCCCCGTAAACCCGAACATTCAGATCAGAGATTTCCCGGGACTCGTACCTGAATGATCCAGAGGAAAAACCCTTGAGGATTTCTGCCTTCGTGCGCAATTCTCCTCGTAAGGTTATGAACGTGTAGTCGTCGGATGTCATGCGATCGAGCGCTGCCACATCGCCCTTAAGGATGGCGCGGTTCCGCGCTTCTTCCAGAGTTTTGATTTCATCCTGGATGTTTTGATCGGCTGCCGCGGCATAGACGTTGCTGCTTAGCAGAATTGCGACGTGAGTAAGAATCGCCGCCAACGCGAGCAATGGCGCCCGCCTCATCCTGACCTCCAGACTCACTTGCAGTTAAAGAAGAAGCGCTGGTCAACTTCCATAAGGTTCCGAAAAGTCTCAATGATAGCCATGCAAGGAATGGAGCGGGAGACCGGGATCGAACCGGCGACATCCAGCTTGGGAAGCTGGCG
>DASPRM010000124.1 GCA_035624455.1 Terriglobales bacterium | reverse complement strand
CAAGGACGTCGCGATCTTTTTCCGCCAGTTCTCGGTGATGATCGATGCCGGTTTGCCGCTGGTGCAGTGTCTGGAGATCCTGGCTGCCAACCAGGAGAATCCGGCCTTCCAGAAGGCGCTGACCGGGGTCCGCACCACGGTGGAAGGCGGTGCGACCCTGGCCAACGCTATGCGCGGCTATCCCAAGATTTTCGACGACCTCACCACCAACATGATTGAGGCGGGCGAAACTGGCGGTATTCTCGACACCATTCTGCAGCGCCTGGCAGCCTACGTGGAGAAAGCCGTGAAGCTCAGGGCGGCGGTGAAGTCGGCGCTGATTTACCCGGTGTCGGTGGTGTCTATCGCGGTGCTGATTGTGGGAGCCCTGCTGAAGTTCGTGGTTCCCATCTTCGTAAATCTGTTCGCCAGCCTGCAAGTGGACTTGCCGCTGCCCACGCGCATTGTGATGGGCCTGAGCGACGTGGTCTCCCGTTTTTGGTGGGTCTTCATCGGTGGGATGGTCCTGCTATTTTTCGCCATTAAGCAGATCCGCAAGGATCCCAAGGGCCGCTATGCCTGGGATTCGCTGATGCTGAAGTTGCCCGTACTGGGCATGGTGCTGCGTAAGATTGCGGTAGCCCGCTTCAGCCGCACCCTGGGGACTTTGCTAACCTCCGGTGTGCCCATTCTGGAAGCATTGAACATCACTGCCCGTACGTCCGGCAATGCCGTGCTCGAACAGGCGCTGATGAGGGTCCGGAAGGCTATTGAAGAAGGCCGCACGATTGTGGATCCGTTGCGCGAAAGCGGTGTGTTTCCCAACATGGTGACGCAGATGATCGGAGTCGGTGAAGCTACCGGCGCGATGGACAACATGCTCCAGAAGATCGCCGATTTCTACGAAGATGAAGTCGATGCGGCGACCAAAGACATGCTGACGCTGCTTGAACCGATCATGATCGCCTTCCTGGGCGTCGCCGTGGGCGGCATTGTAATTTCTCTCTACATGCCGCTGTTCTCGATGATCGCCAAGCTATCCGGCTAGCAAGCGAGAGAACGCTGAAGGCGCAGGATGAGTGCAGGGCAGCAACACGCGCGGATGACTCCGGACCGGCAAGCCGAGCTCAATGAGGCTTCCTGGGTCCCGTGGCTGGTCAAGGTCCGGATTATCATCATCACCTTCCTGTTTGGCATCCAGTTGGCGATTTCTGAACTTACCTCCCGGCCCATGCAGCGGGGGCTGTTCGTGGTTGCCATCCTGGTTTGCTATACCATCTCGGTTTTCTTCGCGGCGCTGGTGTTCCTGTGGCGTGATTTCAAGTTCCAGGCCCGGCTTCAGGTCCTGGTGGACCTGATTCTGGCCACGGTGCTGGTGTATGTCACGGGTGGCATCGACAGTTACTTCAATTTTCTCTTCCCCCTGATCATTATCGTGGGCACGATTCTGCTGCCGCAGGCCTGGGCCTATCTGGTAGCCGCTCTGGCTTTCGTTCTTTATGGCGGGCTGCTGGAGTTGTCCTATTTCGACCTGATCCACTCTTACTCAGCCACTCATCCTGACTTGCGCTCGTTGCAGGTCACCATTGGCATCAGCTTCTTCGCCTACCTTGCGATCGCGTATCTCTCCGGTTTGCTGGTAAGCAAGCTGCGGCAGGCGGATGTGCAGTTGAAGGACAAGAGCGGGGCGCTGGAGAACTTGCAGGCGCTGCACGAAAACATCATCCACTCGATGAGTGGGGGGCTGATCACCACGGACAATGAAGGTCACGTAACCTTCGTGAATGCGGCGGCGCAAAAGCTGCTCAATCGTCCTGCGTCTGAGTTGCTGGGGCAGCCCGTGGGGCAGCTTTTTTTAGATCGCCTACCCAGCCCGGAGTACGGATCTTCGCACGCAGAAATTCGCGCCATCTGTCCCAACAGCCGGCAACGGCAAAAAACCTTTGGAATGATCTGCTCGACGTTAACGGTTCCGGAGCGGGGAGTGATGGGCAGCGTTTATACGTTCGATGATCTCACCGAAATCCGCCGCCTGGAACGCGAGGTTCGGCTGCGGGACCGCTTGTCGGCGGTGGGGCGAATGGCGGCAGCTATTGCCCACGAGATTCGCAATCCGCTTTCTTCCATAGCCGGATCGGTGAAGGTGCTATCGGACGTAGCCGTGCTTTCCGATGAACAGCGCATGCTGGTCGAGATTGTGAACCGGGAATCAGAACGGCTGAACAACATCATCTCCGATTTTCTGACCTACACGCGGGAAAAGCAGTACGAGTACGCCAACGTCGATCTGCTGCCTCTGCTGGAAGACACTCTGATGTTGCTGGAAAACCGGTTGCCTTCGCTGGGGAACAACTTCAAACAAGCGCAGCCACCGGTCAGCATCGTGCGCAATCTAGAGTCCAACAGCGCCTGGGTGGTGGCCGATGCCAACCGCATGAAGCAGGTTTTCTGGAACATCTGCGAGAACGCTATTCGCGCTATGCCGGAAGGAGGCACGCTAACGGTTTCGCTGCGCGGTTCCGAGAGTCACTGGATGATCAGCTTCCAAGACACGGGACATGGTATGCATGGTCCAGACATCGAGAAAATCTTCGAGCCTTTTCAGTCCGGTTTTTCCGGCGGCACGGGACTGGGGCTGGCAATCGTGTACCAGATTGTGCAGGCGCACGGTGGCCGAATTGCAGTGCGGTCGGCTCCGAAGCAGGGAGCGGAGTTCACCATTCATCTGAAACGTTCAGCTGTGTCCGAGGCGCCGACAGAGGCAAAGGAGATGGCGGCAGCATCGGAGATGCCGGCAGTCGTGGGAGCGGCGGCTGCGACCTCAGGGAAGGCGAGTCATGGGTAATATTTTGGTTTGTGACGACGAACGCTCGATCTGCGAAATGCTGGAGATTTCGCTGCGCAAGGAAGGGCACCGGGTGGAGACCGTTACCTCCGGCGAAGCGGGTAAGAAAAAGCTCGAATCGGCGCTATTCGATGTGGTGATCACCGACATCCGTATGCCGCACATCAATGGCATCGAAGTGCTGCGCTACGCGCACACGGTTTCCCCAGACTCGCTGGTGGTTCTGATCACGGCGGTGGATGATCTGGAGGCGGCGGTAATGGCGGTCAAGGCGGGAGGGGCTTTCGACTACATTCGCAAAGGCCCGGGCCTGATCGATGAGGTGAAGCTGGCGGTTAAGAACGCGGTGGAGAAGCAGAGTCTGCGCCGGCAGAACTTCGCGTTGCGCCGCGATGCCGCGGGCCGGAACTCGCTGGACAATATTGTGGGCGTGAGCCCGGCCATGGAGAAGCTGAAACAAACGGTGCGCAGCGTGGCCACCACCGGGAGTACGGTACTCATCCACGGAGAGAGCGGCACGGGCAAAGAACTGGTGGCCCGCGCTGTCCACGCCTGCTCGCCGCGAGCAGCGGAATCCTTCGTATCCATAAACTGCGGAGCCTTCCCCGAAACCCTGCTGGAAAGCGAATTATTCGGCTACGTCAAGGGAGCTTTTACTGGGGCCAACCAGAACAAGGCCGGCCTGTTCGAAGTAGCCAATGAGGGCACGATTTTCCTGGACGAGATCAGCGAGATGAGCCTCACCATGCAGGTGAAGCTGTTGCGCGTGCTGCAGGAGCGCTGTCTGCGGCCGGTGGGCGGGACGGACGAGATTTCCATCGACGTGCGGGTGATTGCCGCTACCAACAAGAATCTGGATGAGCTGGTTGCCCAGGGAAGCTTTCGGGAAGACCTTTATTACCGCCTGAATGTGATTCCAATCTCGGTTCCTCCACTGCGCTCGCGGCGGGAAGATATTCCTTTATTGGCCAATCATTTTCTTAAGAAATATGCTCCCGCCGCGGGCAAGCAAATCGTGCGTCTGGCGGCGGAATCGCTGAGGGACCTTACGGAATACGAGTGGCCCGGAAACGTGCGCCAACTGGAAAATGCCATTGAGCGCGCCGTGGCGCTGGAGAGCGGGGAAGAGTTGCACGTGGAACTTCCGTCGGAACGCCCCAAAGCTCGCGCCAATGGTCCGAACGGAAGCAATGGTCATACGTCGATCCCCACCGACGGGCTGGACATGGAGCGCTATGTAGCCGACCTCGAGCGCGATCTGATCAAAGCCGCGTTGCGCCAGTCGAATGGAGTCCAGACCCGGGCAGCGGAATTGCTCAAGCTTTCTTATCGCTCATTCCGGCATCTGCTGAAGAAGTACGAGTTGTAAGAGCAGCACTCAGCAGTCAGCACTCAGCAATTGGCCATTGGCCCTCAGCAACAGCCTTCGATTCCAAATGTGCTGGCAGGGACACTTCGCCAAGACAAGGCTGGGATTCAGAATAGCGGTTACTTATTGCTGGTAACTGACTACCAAGAACTGATTACTGATTGCTGTCTTGCTACTTTTTTCTGAGCTGCTGTTTCCAGCCGAGGATGCGGGCTTTGCTGCCCTCGGCTTCGGCCTCCGGCACCATGCCCTTTTTCTGATACAGAATGGAAAGGCTGGTGTGAGCGAGCACGTCATCAGGATCGACTTCGGCGATGCGGTTTGCGACCGCGATAGCCTCATCCAGCTGATTGTTTTCCTGGTAGGCGCGGGCCAAACCATGCATGGCCTCGGTGAAGGTGGGATCGGCGGCCAAAGATTGTTTGTATTGCTCAATAGCTTCGGCATGCTTGCCGTCGGCAAACAGATCCAGAGCCTGGTAGTAGAGCTCTTCTGCGGCTTGCCGTGAACTTTGATCGCTCATGCGCTTCCGATCCAGAAAAAATTCTAGCAGAGCGAATTTGTGCGCCACGTCGGGATGGGGAGCTAACGGCACCTCACCCGACAGAGTAAGTGATTGCGAACCGATGGATATCAATTTCGAACTGATAGACTTGGATCACCAGCATGCGTCCAATTGTGCGTTTTCTTTGGGGATCCACCCGTGGTCATCGGCTGGCGCCGTGGCGGAGTCCGTATCTACGGTGGCGAATCGAGACCTACTGCGGAGTCAAGATGAACCAGGTCGGCTTTTTCGAGTTCTGGGGATTCTTGTGGCGGGAGCGGGCGGAGATGATTCGTTTCCTGAAGTGGACCTCGGAGATGGAGCACTACGCCCGGCCCAAGGCCAAAACCGCAGAGTCATCATGAAGGCGTTTCCGACGGGATACGATCGCTTGATTGGCTACCGGGGTTTTTGGGGACGGCATGAGCAAAAAGCAAGTCAATCCACGCTTGGTCGGGATGACAATGGATTTGAGGTGAAAGGGGAAGGACCTTCCAGGGCACGACTTGAAGTCGTGCCCCTTCACAGCTTTCACGTTGCGTTGGTCACGTGGCGCGGCGCCCTTTTAAAGCGAGCGAGAACATCCGACGAGGCTCCGCCTCGACCTGAACGAACGGGACGTCCGTTCCCACGTGGTTCTGGCTATTGCGCTTTGGCAGGACGTGCGCTCTCGACGAGCACGCTGACGTCGCTGCCCTTTTCGGCACCGACCAAGCGGGCGGCGGACCCGCGATTGGCAGCGATTTCCAGAAACCCCATGCTACCCAGAATGGCAAACACTTCCCCGGGCGTTCCCTGGGCATAGGCGGTCTTCATCTTGCTGATCTCACTCTTGCCGATGCTGATCCTGAACGGAGGCGGCTCAGCGGCGAAAAGTTGCGGCAGGTCCTGGGGGGTGATGTTCGTGATCAGATTGCCGAACTTATCAGCCTTCAGCACGATGCCTTTGATCGTCTGATGATTCACCTGCTTAGGTTTGGGGGCGGCGAAGCGCACAAAGTCGGATATTTCGTCGCCAAACTTGGATATCTCCATCCCTTTGCTCAGATATCCGGCGACGGCGGCAAAAACATCGCGCCCGTGAAAAGTATGACTGACCGGCTTTAAGAAGTAATGATCCGAGGTGATGTGCCGTACTTCCAGCCGCTCCGTCTCGCGCTCAAAAACGAAGGACAACACCCCATTATCGGGAGCCAGGAACAGGAAACGTTCCGTGCGCACCAGCAGAGGCCGCCGGGCGGTGCCCACTCCTGGGTCAACGACCACCATATGCACCGTGTCGTAGGGAAAATAGCTGTAAGCCTGGGCGATGGCCATGGCGCCATCCAGGACGTCGTAGGACTGAACGCTGTTGCTGATATCCACGATGCGGGCGTGGGGGTTAATGTTGAGAATCACGCCTTTCATCGCGCCTACGTAATGGTCAGTAATGCCGAAATCGGTGGTGAAGGTAATGATGCGCTCTAGGGCCACTGTAGCCTCTTTTCGCCCGCGCCAACCGATACATATAAGATCAGGCTGGATCGGAGGAAGCAGGGCGAAGTTAGCGTGCGGCTGTGATTGAAGTCAAGCTGACCAGAGGACATAAGGTGATGCGAAACGCAAGGTCCTTCGACTCGGGCCTCGTCGGTATGCTGGGCCCGCGCCCAGGATGACAACGCGAAGGGCCCTTATTGAATGCGAATACTTCCTGATCCGGTGTGTACGTTCAGTGCAAAACTTCCGCCGCCACGCACTTTGCCGCGAATTTCTCGCTTGCTGATCTCTCCCTGCACCTCCACCGGCACATCTAGTTGCAGGCTTCCCGAACTGGTGTGGGCGTAGAGGTCGAAGCGGGCGTCGCCTGGGACTCTCACCGAAATGCTTCCCGAGCCGCTGCGCAGGTCCCAGCTGCCACTGGGCTGGCCACCGGCGGTGATGCTGCCGCTACCGGTACTGGCATGGAGATTTCCCTGAATGTTCTCCAGGCGCAACGAGCCCGACCCGGCTTGAGCATCAACGTATCCCGGAGAGGATTGGACGAGATCGATATTGCCGCTCCCAGTAGTGGCGCGGAAGCTGCCGGCAATTCCGTGCGCGCGAATGCTGCCGCTCCCCGCATTGGCCCGCACTCCGCCGTGGATGTCATTCAGATCGATCGCACCGGAACCTGTGGTGGCTTCGATATCGGAATGAGTCTGTTCGACGCGGACCGATCCCGACCCCGTCTTAGCATGCACTGGCCCGTTCACCCCTGCCACCGTTTGGGTGCCCGAACCAGTTTGCGAAGTCAACCGCGTTTGCGCGGGCGTTTCTATGACGTAGCTGATGGAGATGTTCTGGAACAGGCTGGACTCATGGGTTCGCCCGATGCGAATCGAGTTTCCGTTCTGCTCGATGGGAGGCTTCTTTTCTATGCGCTCCACCTTGTCCCCCGGATCGCCACTGAACCAAGCTAAGCCGTTCACGCGAATGCGGCCGTGAATCACGACACTGGCGGATGAACCGGATCGCACTTCGATGCTGCCGGCGCCGGTTTCCACATCCAGATCAACCGGACCGCTGACACTCAGAGTGCGATCGAACGAGCCTTCGGACCGTGAATCGGCCATTGCGAGCAGCGCGGCGCACGTCATTACACATGTCAGCAGCAACCTGGAACGGAACTTCATCACACTCCTCCCGTCTCAAAGCCGGAACTGGGTGGAAATTTTGACATCTTTTGAGAGAAGGGTCTCTGCGCTGGAGGGACCACAGAGACCCCTGGTGCTGCTATCCCTGGCCTGGGCCTCGGCGCAGACTGATTGAGCGCGCCGTTTTGGAATGGCGGGATTACTGCAGCACGACCTGGTCGCCTTCCTTCAAGCCTCCCAGTACCTCAGCCTTGGCGCCATTGGAGATACCAAGACTCACGGCAATCTTCTTCTTGCCATCTTTCGCGCTGGGCACGGGAATTTCCACGAAAGACTTCTTGTCTTTGTCGTAGATGACCGCGCCTTCGGGAATCATCAGCACGCCTTTATGTTCGTCGAGGATAATTTCGGCATTGGCGGTCATGGCAGCCTTCAATTCGCCGCCCGGATTATTGATGGAAACCCGCACTTCAAAGGTGGTGACGTTGTCTTTCTCGACGCCCATGGGAGAGATCTTGGTGACCTTGCCGGTAAACGTCTTGTCCTTGAAAGATTCCACCTTGATGCGCGCCGGCTGGCCCAGGTAGACGCGTCCGATATCGCTTTCGTCGACTTTACCTTTAACGTAGACCTCACTGATATCGCCGAGCGTCATCATCAGGGTGGCGGCGGAACCCATGACCAGGATCGAGCTGACGGCATCTCCGACTTCCACATCGCGCGAGAGCACCACGCCATCGAGCGGGGCAACGATCGTGGTGTAGCTGTACTGCTCTTCCAGGCGCTTCAATTCTGCTTTCGCGCTCTGCTCCTGCGCCGCCGCCTGGGAAATTTTCGCCTTCAAGACACCCATCTGTGCGCGCGCCACGTCGCGTTTGTTGACCGCCAGTTCGTAGGCTTTTTGGGCATCATCCAGGTTGGCTTCCGAGACTACACCCTCGCGCGCCATCTTTTGAGCGCGCGCATAGGCTCGCTGGAGCATCGGGATATCCGGGCCTTCGGCATCGACCTTGGCGCGCTCATAGTCGGCCTCGGTGGAACGCAGGCTGGCTTCGGCAGCCTCCAGGTTGGCCCTTTGAGAACGGACCTGCGCCTCGATTTCTGCCTTATCCAACTCGGCCAGAATTTGCCCCTCCTTCACCTTATCGCCGGTGTCTACATATAGTTTTTTGACGATGCCGCTGGCTTTGGACTTGATCTCCACCTTGATGATCGGCTCCACTTTGCCGGTAGCGACCACGCTCTTGGCCAGATCGCCTTTTTCGACTTTTCCCAGCTTGGAAGGATCGATCTTGGTGCCACCGCGGGTAGCAGCCACCACGGCCAGAACGATTACCAGGATCCCAACACTGGATCCCACGATATAAAAGAGCCGTTTCTTTTTCTTTTTGCCGTTACCGTTTGCCACAGTGGCCTCCTGCTCCTTTGCTGTTTATTGGTACGGAGCGAGTCGCTGGTTGGTTCCTGATTTTTTCTTGCCTCACAGAAATGATATCGGGGAAAAGTGCACACCGAGCCTAAATCGAAGACGCCTTCCCGCTTTCGGAATTAACTGCATATCAGTAACCCCCAGATTAGACAAGGAAGCAGACCAAAGGAAAGCAACGGTCTGCGGTGAGTTTGAGCTTTATTTCTGGCCCAGAAAGGGAGGTGCTCACAACCGAAAGGCGGATGGGTACGGTGGTTTGTCCCCGGTCAAATCGCATGTTTAGAGATACTTGGGGACGAGCTTCCCGTTCTGGAACCATGTCCGGTAGTGGTTTGCCGAGTGCTAGAATCGCGACTTAATGCTGGCTTCTGTTCTGCTGAGAATCCTGGCGGTGCTGCTGCTGGTGGCGGCCAATGCCTTTTTTGTGGCTGCAGAATTCGCGCTGGTCAGCATCCGCAGCGCGCGCATTCAGCAACTGATCGAAGCCCATCGCATGGGCGCGCGCACGGTGCAGAAACTTCATTCCTCGCTCACAGACCTCCTCAATGCAGTGCAATTAGGGGTGACGCTTACCAGCCTGGCACTGGGCTGGATTGGAGAGCCGGTACTGGCGGCGCTATTTCAGGTCTGGATCGGGCATGTGCCCTATGCGCGCATCTACGCGCATGGCCTCGCGATTGTAACGTCGTTCTGTCTGATCACCTACCTGCTGGTCATTCTGGGCGAGGTGGTACCCAAATCGCTGGCGCTGCAGCGCTCCGAGCGAGTGGCGCTTGCGGTTGCGGCTCCCATGGATTTTTTCATGAGGGTGACGCGGCCTTTCCTTCGGCTGATGACTAGTTCGTCACAGATGGTGCTGAGCCTGTTCGGAATCGAGAAGATCCGCGAAGGCGGGGTGCACTCTACAGAAGAGCTGAAGCAGATCGTCACCGCCTCGCGCCGCATGGGGATGATGCCGGCGTTTCAGGAAGACCTGCTGCTGCGCGCGTTGGAGCTGGGAAACATCAGCGTACGTGAGGTGATGGTCCCGCGCACCAGAATATTCTCCTTGCCCGCCGATCTGTCTCTCGCTGATGCCATGTCGCGGGTGGTAGAAGAACAGCATTCGCGGGTACCCGTCTATGACCCGATTCGTGGTCCTGAACACATCATTGGTTTGCTATACAGCAAGGACATCTCGCGCTGGATGCGGCTGCGCCTGATGTATCCCGACGGAGAGAGCGCCCTGCGCCTGGAGAGCATGCAAGTGCGCAACATCATGCGCGACGTTCTGGTAGTACCGGAAACCAAGCTGCTCCCAGACCTGCTTGTGGAGTTCAAGCAGAGCAAGCGTCACCTGGCGGTGGTGGTCGACGAATTTGGCTCGACCGCGGGTTTGATCACAGTGGAGGATGTGCTCGAGCAGCTTGTGGGAGAGATCGAAGACGAGTTTGATATAGCTCTGCAGCCGCTTGCGCCGGGGGCCTCCACCATGGTGCTGGATGGATCGGTGAACATCCGCGACCTTGAGACGCTGTATCACGTCATGCTGCCGCGGGATCAGGGATTTGAAACCCTGGCGGGATTCATCCTTGCCGAGCTGCAAAGACTGCCCAGGGTGGGAGACGTGGTGAACTATGAAGGCCGGCGCTTTACAGTCATGGAAATGGAAGGACGGCGGATCGCGCGGGTAAAAATCGAAGCCTTGGAACAGCAAGCGGTTGCCGACCAGGAAGCGGGAGCGAGAAAGTGAACAGCAAGGAATCAAAAGACCCCGCCCAAGCTTGCTTGAAGGGGGCACCCTCAGGATTACTTCGGTACACGAGGCGACAACCCATGAGGATTAACTGAATTGCTTCGTCTCCTCGGATCGCGCTTGCTCTACACCTTGCCAGTGATCTGGGTGGTGGTGTCCGTAGTCTTCCTGCTGATCCATCTGGTGCCCGGCGATCCAATCCAACAAATGCTGGGAGAAGGAGCGGCCAGCGCAGATGTACAAGCGGCCCGGCAGGCTTACGGTCTCGATCAACCACTCGGGCAGCAATACCTAAATTATTGGAAAGGCGTGTTACGGGGAGATCTGGGGCAATCGATCCGCTTTAATCAGAATGTCGCGAAGTTGCTATGGGACCGCTATCCCTTCACCTTGAAGCTGACCCTGGCCTCGCTGGCGGTGGCGCTGCTGCTCTCGATTCCCGCTGGCGTACACTCCGCGCAGCGGCGAAACCGCTGGGACGACCGGGCGATCAGCTTTGTGAGCCTGCTTGGGCTATCATTCCCCAATTTCGCGCTGGGGCCGATTCTGATTCTCCTCTTCGCTATTAAGCTGGGATGGCTGCCGGTTTCCGGTTCTGGTAGTTTCGCGCACATCATTCTGCCGGCAGTCACTATGGGTGGCGCGCTCGCTGCCATCCTAACGCGGATGGTCCGCACCTCGATGTTGGAGGAGCTCAACCAGGATTACATCCGCACGGCTCGCGCCAAGGGTTTGCCGGAGCGCGCGGTGGTCTATCGGCATGCCTTGCGAAATGCCATGATTCCAGTGCTGACGGTGATCGGACTGCAATTCGGCGCGCTGCTGGCGGGAGCGATCGTTACAGAGACGATTTTCTCCTGGCCGGGAATTGGGCGGCTGACGGTGCAGGCCATCTCTAATCGCGATTATTACCTGGTGCAAGGCTGCATATTGGCGATCGGGCTGACGTACGTCGCCGTGAATTTTCTTACCGACCTGCTGTATTCCGCAGTGAACCCACGTATTCGCCAATAGTCCGGCAGGAGCCGTAGTTTGGGCATGAAAGCGCAAATGGTTGCACACTGCCTGGTGCGATTTGCACATCACAATTTCTAAGCTGCTGAGATATCGACTCTTCGGCGCAGAGAAATTTGGCACGCGGATTGCCCAAGTTAGTGGGCGAAACGAGGTCACAAGCCCGGTCCGCACGGATGTGTTGCCAGCGTCCTTGGGGGAGGCGGACCGGGCAGGTGACGTCTCCCCGTTCGTGGAAGGAATGGGTTTGTCAACCAAAGGGCTGCCCGTCTCTGAAGGACTACTCTAACCACAAGCAAACCAGTCAATAGAAGAGAGGGCAAATCCAAGTGGAAATGGACCAAGGGACTGCGAAGCGCGAGCAATCATTACGTTTCGATTCGTCGATTAGTTCCCACTGGGCCCGTCTGGCACTGGCGGCGCTGATGGTAGGTCTGTTCGTCAGTGCAGCCTTGGCCGATGAAGTCACTTTTAGCGGCGTGATCACCCAGTCCACGGCGGACGGCACAGGGCCCGCCGTGAACAACCCGTCCTTGAACAATATTGCGGACGGTGATGCCTATACCGTGACCCTTGATTTCCCAGGATCCATCACCGGCGCTGGCACCTTTAATCCCCTCGCTGGCGCAACTATGAGTTTTGTCGATGCCGCTGCCTCCGCCACCGAAACTGCCTTTGATACGATCAGCCTTTCCGTAATTACCGACGGTAGTTTTTTCGACATTAGTCTCCTGGGTTGTCTGACGACTGGGAGTGCCTGCAATGTCGGCAACTTCTTGGCGGCTAATTTCCAGATTCCAGCCGCGAGCTTGAATGCGCAGAATGTTCCCGCGACGGCGATCGTTGGTCTGCTGCCGATGGAACTCCTTGAGGACGATGGAGTCACCGACATTCATGGGTCGGTCACGACCTACTCCTATACGGGAGCAGCGGCTGTTCCGGAACCGGCTGAATTCTTGCCCATGTGCGCAGGACTGGCGGCCATGGCGCGCTTGTATCTGCGACGGCTGAAGCGAGTTTGAAAGAAGATAGTCCGAACCCTCAGGGCCCGATTCGATCAATCTAAGAAGGAGAACAAGCGTCATGAGGACAAGTGTGCTCGTACTGCTGGCTATGGGCCTGCTTTCCGCCTGCGCCTTTGCGGTGGATGGCGTGATTTTGATCAACAATGCAACCGTGCTAGCCGCCGGGGGATACCCGTACACGATTTCGCAACCCGGTAGCTACAAATTGTCGGGGAACCTGGTTGCGCCATTGAATAAAGACACAATCTTTATCAACGCTGACAACGTCACCCTCGATCTGGCCGGATTCAACGTCCAATGCTCGGTACAGCCACAATCGGGGACCATCAATGCGGTGCGCTGCATTACCGGGCCGGGCGGCCTGCACAACGTCTCTGTTCGCAACGGCACAGTTACCGCTACTGCAGTGGCCGGGGCGGATAACCAGTACCAGCTTTCGCCTGTAGCATTCGTTCTTTCGGATGGGATGACGCTGGAAGAGGTAAAGACTGAGACGTTCGACCCCGCCTTCAGTCCTCTCTCCTTCAACCTGTCGACCGAGGTCGTGTTGCCAGCAAATTCGCTGGTGCGGAACAATACATTTTTTTCCGGCGGTACTGGCCCTTCACTTCCACCATCCTTGGCCATCGACTGTCCGAGCGTGGTGGTAGAGAACATTCTGGTGGCCAACTTCTCCCTGGTAGGATTGGGGCCCGCTGGTTGCGTTGTGGCTAACAACGTAAAGATTAGCTAACTTATATTCTTGACTACGCGAAAGCGCGACCATACTTGACCCGGCTTGACCCGGACTTAGCCGCCACTTGGTACGGGTGTAGGCGATGCGCTACGCTTTTGACCACGGATGCGCTCTGGCCATGATGGTGGCCGAGCCGGGCAGCAATTCCCAGCGCAACGCCTGGCCCTGGAAGACCTGCTCTCGCGGCTGACGCCCGCGCTGGAACGGGCTCAGATGCCATACATGCTGACCGGTTCGGTGGCGAGTTCAGCCCATGGTGTACCCCGGTCTACTCGCGACGTCGACATCGTCATTGCGC
This sequence comes from Terriglobales bacterium, assembly GCA_035624455.1. Lineage (NCBI taxonomy): Bacteria > Pseudomonadati > Acidobacteriota > Terriglobia > Terriglobales > Terriglobales bacterium. The sequence goes on along the minus strand of DASPRM010000124.1, from coordinate 38,461 downwards.
CCACGCGTGCGCAATTGTTGGCGCTGCGAAGGCCGCTGCTCGGACCCGGCTTTCTGAACATCCAGAGAAAAGATCAATGAGACAAACACTCGTTGTCGTCGTCCTACTTGTGACTGCCGCTTTCGCCGCCGCGCAGAAAGAAGGCGGGAGCAGAGCTCAACACGCCAGCGTTGAGCAGATCATACGCAAACTCGATGATGAACGCATTCAAGCGCAGATCCACGGGGATGCTGCAGCTTTTGACCGTCTTTATGCAGATGATTTTATCGGCGTAGGGCCAAGCGGCACCGTTAGAACCAAGCCGCAGGTCATTGCAGATTTCACGTCGGGTACGTTGAAATTCCAGTCCATAACGACCGATGACGTCCAAGTGCGCGTCTATGGAAACACGGCTGTCGAGACGGGACGGTCAACCATGAAGGGAGAGGACAAGGGCAAGACTGTTCCCCAAGACACTCGCTTCACCAGGGTGTGGGTCGAGCAGCAAGGGCGCTGGCGATTGGTTGCCAACCACTACTCCTCTCAGATGTCGCAGAAATAACCAAAGGCGGATCAAAAGCGATCTTGGATTGCCAGGGAAGCTATGGCGCACCCGACAGGACTCGAACCTGTAACCTACGGCTCCGGAGGCCGTCGCTCTATCCAATTGAGCCACGGGTGCGCTGCGATTCGATTATAACAACTGAATTGAGCCGAAAGTGCCGTTCCTGCCGCCCGAGGTTATTCCGTCTCAAATCCGTTGCGGATGAAAATTCATGTAGCCAGCTGGGAATACATGGATCCTCGGCGACGGCCGCAAGATGGCCCCTTAGAGATTAGCGAGTGACGGGTGGAATTGCGCCATTACGCCTACTGTTTGCGGCGCGAGCGTCGAGAAGTTCCTCCCTCCTTCACGGGGGAAACCGGCTTGGTTCACAGATTTGTAGTTTGCTTATCGGACGAACTATGCCGAACGCCGTGGAATTTTGGTTTTTTGCCGTTTTTCGGGCTAGTCCCTTCGTTACTTTGGCGGCCAGATTTGGAGCTCTCTACATTAAGACCACAATATCTGGTGTCCGGAGGCGCAGAAAAATACACTCTGTTGGCGTTTTGTCATCCGACCAGAAGGCCATGAACTACCGGGAAACCCGGAAGATAACGGCAAAAACCGGAAGTTATCCTTGACACCCACCGGCTTCTCCTTGATATAACCAGCACGCTCGTAGTTCACCCCCCGAGACCAAAGAGTTTTTGATTCCCTGCAAAAGGGACCACGCGGCGTCCAGCGCGCGTACAGCTCTGTTGGTTGTCAGCGCACGTCGATACCTCTGGAAAGGGCTACACGGATTATGGCCGATGCGCCGGAAGTGATGAACATCCGCCAGGCTTCGCAGTACTTGGGCGTGAGCCCCGACACGCTCTACAAGTACGTATACGAGGAGAAGATTCCTGCGTTCAAGCTGGGCAATCGTTGGAAGTTCAAGAAGACCATCCTGGATTCCTGGATGGAACGCAAAAGTACAGTAGGAGACGGCAAAGGCAAAAAGCGGCCCAGACCGGCGCGTGCCCTAGCCAGTCGTTAGAGGCGGAACAGACTATGTTTTCATTCGGTGGCTCCAAGTCGATTGTGGGACTCGATATCGGTTCGAGCAGCATCAAGGCGGTGGAACTGAAGCGCTCCCGTGGCGGGCTGGAACTGGCTCACGCCGGAGTTGAACCGCTGGCCAACGATGTGGTGGTGGACTCCATGATCATGGACAGTCCCAGCGTGGCCAGTGCCATCGGCAAGCTCTTTGCCGAACACAGCATCAAGACCAAACAGGTGGCCACGTCGGTCAGCGGGCACTCGGTGATCGTGAAGCGAATCACCATGTCGACCATGACAGAGCAGCAACTGGCTGACAGCATCAACAGCGAAGCCGCGCAGCACATCCCGTTCGATATCGCCGACGTGAACATTGACTACCAGGTGCTCACCGACGATCTGACGGGCCCGCAGATGGACGTGCTGCTGGTGGCGGTAAAGAAGGACAAGATTCTCAACTACACCAACGTGCTGTCGATGGCGGGCAAGACCCCGGCTATCGTGGACATCGACGTTTTCGCGCTGCAGAACTGCTACGAATACAACTACGACCCGGCGCCGGGCTCCACGGTGGCGCTGCTGAATCTGGGCGCCAGCGTAATGAACATCAATATCCTCAAAGGCACGACTCCCCTGTTTACCCGCGACGTAAGCGTGGGTGGCCACCAATACACCGATGCGCTGCAGAAGGAACTCGATCTCAGCTTCGATGATGCTGAGTCTCTCAAGCTGGGCGAGAAGGTGGGGACGGTGAGCGAGGATGCCAAGCAACCCATCCTGCAGCAGGTGACCGAGATCATCGTGCTGGAAATCCAGAAGACCTTTGACTTCTTCCGCGCCACCGCGGCGGGTGAGCACATCGAGCGGCTCTATCTGGCAGGTGGCTCATCGCGTGTACCCGGCCTGATGGAAGCGCTGCGCCAGGAGTTCTCGTTGCCGGTCGAAATTCTGAACCCGTTCGCCCGCATTGAATATGGCCCCGGAGCCTCGAGTTTGGTCGAGCGCAACGCGGGGCAATTAGCCGTGGCCGTGGGTTTGGCCCTGAGGAGTTTTGAAAGCCTATGATTCGCATCAACCTGCTGGGTGGAGACAGACCGAAGAAGGCCAAGGGACCGGCAATCACTCTGGGCACCAAAGAGCCACCGAACATCATGGTGGTGGCGGCACTGATCGCGGCGCTCACTATCGGTGGCAACTATCTGTGGTATTGGGGACTGAACAAGAAAGCCGAGGACCTCAAGAAGCAGTTGGATACGGCGCAGACCGAGAACCGGCGGTTAGCCGAGGTGAAAGCCAAATATCTGGAGCGTCAGAAGCAATTTGATCTTTACGACCGCCGGGTGAAAGTGATTCATCAGTTGCAGGCCAACCAGTCAGGTCCCACCGACTTGATGAATGCATTGGCCAGCACGGTGAACTCCACGGATGCGGTGTGGCTCAACACCATGAACGATAGCGGAGCGGTGATCAACCTGCAGGGTACCGCGCTGAGCTCCACCGCAGTCGCCAACCTGATGACCAACTTGAAAAAATCCAGCTACTTCAAATCGATTGAGATCAGGGAAACCTATCAGGACGACACCGTAAAGGACATGCAGGCATTTCAGTTTTCTATCACCTGCGAGAAGCTGCCGCCGTCACCGGCGCCGTCAGCGCAACCGCAGCAGAAGTCGTAGGCAGGACGGGAATCATGGCCAAGTGGAACGAACTGCCGTTTGGATCGAAACTCGGAATCGTGGTCGGACTGGCCGCGGTAGTGACCGGGCTGGCGTGGTATCTCACGATCAAGCCGCTGGCCGATCAGAACAAGAAGAACGAGGGAAAATTGGCCGCGGTGAAAGCGGACAACGACTCGCTCCGGCCGTACGTGGGTAAGTTGGCTGACATGGATCGGCAAATCGAGAGCCTGAAGCAACAGCTCGAGATCCAGAAACGCATCGTGCCGGACGAGAAGGAAGCGGATAACTTCATCCGCCTGGTGCAGTCGACCGCGGCTGCTTCCGGGATAGAAGTGCGCCGTTTCACCGCCCAGGCGATTCAGAACAAGGAATTCTTTGCCGAGGCGCCGTTTGAACTGGAGCTGGACGGACCGTACTACTCGGTGCTGGGCTTCTTCGATCGTCTGGCCAAGCTGGAACGCATTATCAACGTGTCCGCTCTGCAGATGGCAACCGTCAACAAGGCCAGCGATGCCAAAGTTAAGCACCGCTACGAATATGCGCCGGGTGAGAGCGTGGTTGCCACCTGCGTGGCTACAACCTATTTCAGTCGCGCGGAGGTACCAGCGCCGGCTCCGGCTAAACCGGGAGCGCCGGCAGGGAAGTAGCAGGGAACCGTTATGAAGCTGACTAAGTGCATGGTATTCGTCCTAATGGCCGCCAGTATTGCGTGGGCGCAGGGAGCTCAGACCGCCAACGCGGTAAAGACGCTGGCCACTCAGGCGGCCGCTTCTTCCTCGGCTGCGGGCAGTCAATCCAGCGCCGCGCCGGTCAAGCCGGCTGCAAAACCGGCTACTGCTTCCGCGACGCAGAGCAGCCAACACACCGCCGCGCCGGTGAAGACGCCGAAACCTGCTTCTTCTACGGCCGTGAACAACCAGCCGGCCGCTAAGGCGCCAAGTAAGCCCTCCTCAGCTGCGACGGCTACCAGCGCCCCGGTTGCAGCCAAGCCGGTTGCCAAGGCGGCGTCGAAGTCCGCCGGGGCGACTACTTTCACTCCTGCCTCTGCAGGAAAAACTCAGGCGACAACCCCGAAAACGAAATCAGCGACTTTGGACAGCGCAACCCAGAATAAGTCGGGGGTGAAGAAATCCTCGCTGGTCAAGCCGGTGATGCCGGAAACGCCTGAGTTGGCACAGCGGGTGTCGCTGAGTGGCGCGGCTGGGCGGCGGGATCCTTTCATCAGCCCAATCGTGCGGGCCACTGGCCGAGGTCCAGGGTGCCAGACGGGGAAGAAGTGCCTGATGATCGATCAGATCGCGCTCAAGGGAATTGTGAAATCACAGAACGGAATGATCGCGGTGGTTGAGAACAGCGCGCACCGCGCCTACTTCCTGCGCGAAACCGATCCGGTCTTCAACGGAGTGGTGGAGAAGATCACGGGAGATTCGGTGGTTTTTCGCGAGACCGTGACCGACAAGCTGGGAAAGGAAAGCACACGTGAAGTAGTTAAGCGCGTGAATGCGCCCATCGTTTAAGGACGTTATTCTTCCGCTTCGGCGGAAGGGACGAATTTGGCAAGCAACAAGAGAGTCAGCATTCAGACCGGGCCGAAGCAAGGGGCCAATTTAAGAGTGGCGGCACGCCGCCACACACGCGAGCGCAAGTTGCGCGTGCAGGGAGAGACCAGATGAGGCGGAAGCAAGGCATGGGTTCAATTTTGCTGCTGCTGTTGATGAGTACGATAGCGGCTGCAGCCAACACGCAATTGACCAACATTAGCGTGGCGGCGCAGGGCAATTCTACTGTCGTAGCCCTGCACATGAACGGCACGTTCAGCCACACAGAATATCGGCCCACCGATAATCTGCTGCTGGTGGACATGCATGGGGTTTCAGCGGGCAGCTGGAAAGAGCAGACGCGGACCTTGAACACCCCCGGCGTGAGCGCTTATCACGTCCTCTCCTACAGCGGGTCCAATGGAACCGAGGTAGCTCGCATCGAGTTGGCTCTGGTTCCCGCAGCCGAGGTTAAGGTCGGCGATATGGCAAATGGTCTTCAGATTCAGGTTACTGTGCCGAAGACTACTGCCAAGCCCTCAGCAGCATTGTTGCCGCTATCAAAAACCACAGCCGTGCCGGTAGCCAAGCCTGCGGCTGCCAATGAGAGTCAGGTTTCGGCAGTGAAGGAGGCGGTGGCACCGGCGATCACCCCCCTGACGGTGCGCTCGGTAGAGGTGGTTCGCGGGGACGGTACCCTGGATGTTGAAATTGCAGCCAATGGTCCACTTTCGCCGCGGGCGATGAAGCTATCGTCGCCGGCGCGGGTGGTAGTAGATCTGATGAACGCGGTGCCCTCGAATCCGAAGGTCATCGCGGTGAATTCAGGAGATGTGAAAGACGTTCGGGTAGCCCGTTTCCAGGACAGCCCGCCGGTGACCCGGGTGGTTGTTGATTTGGCGGAAGCGCGCGCTTTCGAGCTGGTGCCTGCCGGCAACAAAGTTATCCTGAAAGTTCACACCAGCGAGAAATCGCCAGCTTTAAACACGGTTCCGAACAGTCCGAAGCCGATTCTGCACAATCCGGCACCGCCGACGCTGGATGCAAGCAAGCCGGCACCGAACCCGGTCACCGCCCATTTGGTTCCGGCTACGCTGACGTCAGCGATACCGAATCCTGTCCGGGAATCGTCGAAAACTCCCGCAGCTCCCTCGCAAGTATCTGATGTCTCTCAGGCTGCCACTGGAAGAGCAACGGAAAAGGCAGCTAAAGATTTCGTGATGCTGGAGCCGCAGTTCACTCCCAAGGCGGAAAATGACGTTCCTACGGCTGATCCAAAAGCGGCGGCCGAATCCGCGGCGCGGGTGATCGAGGCTTCGAACAAAGCGGCAGCCGACGCGCTGCTGCCCCCCTCCAGCGCGGCTCCGCAAGCTGGTGCGCCTGCCACTAATGCCTCGGCGATACAGCGGGAGACGCAGATCTCCAGTCCTCCCGCGCCATCCAAGCCCAAGTACACGGGAGAACCAATTTCGGTCAATCTGAAGGATGTCGACCTGAAGGATTTCTTCCGGCTAATTCACGAGATCAGTGGGCTCAACATCGTGCTCGATCCCAATGTGAGAGGCACGTTGACTCTGGTGCTTGACGATGTGCCCTGGGATCAGGCGCTCGACCTGGTGCTGGCGAATAACGGCCTGGACCGGAAGCTGGAGGGCAACGTTCTGCGCATCGCGACGGTTGACACCCTGCGCAGGGAAGCCGAAGCGGTTCGCGCCAAGAATGAAGCTGAGGCGCTCTCCGTCCCCAAGGTTCACATTACGCATTTCCTCAGCTATGCTCAGGCCAAGGACCTGGTTCCCACTGTCAAGCGCTTCCTCTCGCAACGTGGCGACGTGATTGCCGATGTGCGCACCAACTCGCTGATCATTTCCGATATCCCGTCGGTGATTCCGGAGGTTCAGCGGTTGCTGTCGCAGTTGGACCGTAAGACACAGGAAGTGGAAATTGAAGCCCGCGTTATCGCCGCCACTCGCAACTTTGCGCGCGACATCGGCGTGCAGCTCGGCTTCGGGTGGGGAAACAACGTGTCGGCTGCTGGTGGCTCCAGTGCTGCTGGATTCAGCCCCACCAACATCACCTTCCCACCCACTGCGACTCAGCCGAAGTACATTCTGGATCCCACGGGGAAAACAATTCCGCTGTTCTCGAACCTGGCGGTTCCGGGGCCGACCAGCGGCCTGTCTTTCGTGAATGCGACCTCCACGTACCGGCTGGATACAATTCTGACCATGGCGGAGCAGCGGGGCTTGCTGAAAATTCTCTCCCGTCCGCGCGTGGTGACGCAAAACAATGGCCAGGCGATAGTTCGACAGGGCGTGCGTGTGCCTGTAGTTACGGCCGCGCAATTGGGTGGACCACCTACGACAACCTACGTAGACGCCTTCCTGCGGCTCACGGTTACGCCGCAGATTACGGTTGAGAGCACGATCTTCATGGCGATTGACGTGGAAAACACCACGCCAGATTTCTCCCGCCAGGTTGCCGGCAACCCTACCCTGATCACGCAACAGGCCACCACCCAGGTGTTGGTTGCCGATGGCGGCACCGTGGTGATCGGCGGCGTTATTCAGACGCAGAACTCGGTGAACATACAGCAGGTGCCGTTGCTGGGGGACATTCCGGTGATGGGCAACCTATTCAAGCGACGCTCGGTATCGACCTCGTCGCAGGAGTTGTTGTTCTTTGTAACCCCCAAGATCGTTCAAACCTAGTCAACCAACCATCAACCTAACTCCCCCCGCCACCTGGCGGGGGATTTTTTATCTGCCTGCGTCCATACCTGCATAGAATGAACTCGATGCGTTACCAGGTACGACAGCAGCGATTGCTCGAGCTTTTGCGGCGCCATCAGGCCTCTGGCCTCCTAGTCACCTCGCTAGTGAATATCCGCTACCTGTGCGGGTTCACTGGCAGCTCCGGAGTGCTGGCGTGCCGGCTGGATCATGGAAGACGCCAGCTGGCCTTATTTACCGACGGTCGCTATCGGCTGCAGGCGCGAGAGGAGGTGACCGGAGCCAGGATCGTGATCGAAAAGCGCTCAGCTTTGGAGATGGCGGCCGAGTGGGTGACCGGCTCAGGTCTGACTCCGATAGCTATCGAAGCCCAGCACCTGTCGGTAGCTGAACGTGATCTGGTACTCAAACATCGTCGGCACCCGAACTCGCGTTTGAAGAGCACTGTAGGCCTGATCGAGCAACTGCGGCTCGTCAAGGACGATCAGGAAATGGCAGCCATTCGCAGTGCGGTGAACTTAGGAGCCTCTCTTTTCGATACGGCTCTGAACACGATCCGTCCCGGGGTCGCTGAGGTGAGGGTGGCGGCGGAGATGGAGCACGCGGCGCGCGAATCGGGTGCGGAAGGGATGTCTTTCGAGACCATTGTTGCGGCGGGTCCGAGATCCGCACTTCCCCATGGGCACGCCTCCACGAAACCAATCCCTGGGCGTGGGTTCGTGGTGCTCGACTTCGGTGTTATACTCGCCGGTTATTGTTCAGACATGACCCGCACTGTGCACGTGGGCCGGCCGACTACAGAGGAACGAGAAATGTATGAGGCGGTGAGAGAGGCCCAGGGCGCAGGCGTGGACGCGGTTCGTGCCGGGGTGACCGCGGGGGAAGTAGATTTCGCCGCCCGCTCGGTTCTGCGGCGTAACAGACTGGACCGTTTTTTCACCCACTCCACCGGTCACGGAGTCGGCTTGGAGATTCATGAGCCGCCTCGGTTGGCGCGACGGGAGGCCGAAGTCCTGCAGCCGGGCATGGTCGTTACTATTGAGCCCGGTGTTTATGTTCCAGGCAAGGGAGGGGTTCGCATCGAGGACATGGTTGTTGTCCGCGAGAACGGATGTGAGGTACTCACACCCGGGACCAAAGAATTGATAGAGCTGTGAACGGTCCGAATTCATTGTCCGCATGCATCCAGAATGAATCAGAAAGAATTGAAGGAACTCATAGAGTTCTTAATCGAAAAAGATATTGCCGAGTTCGAACTGGAACGCGGGGATATCAAAGTACGCATCAAGCGAGGCGGAGCTTCGTCGCCAATCCATTACGCCGCGGTTGCCCCAGTAGTGTCGGCGCCGCTTGTCTCCGCCGCACCAGCCGTAGTAGTAGCCGCAGGCGGCAATTCTTCCCCTTCTTCCGCGTCCGCAGCCTCGTCTGCCGAACCCGCTGTTGAGGAAGCCGGTGGCCAGATCGTGCATTCGCCAATCGTGGGCACGTTTTACGAGTCGCCATCGCCCGGGGCTCCCCCGTTTGTAAAGCCGGGCGACCGGGTGAGCCTGGGCCAGGTGCTCTGCATTGTTGAAGCGATGAAGCTGATGAACGAAATCGAGTCGGACTATGCGGGCATTGTCGTAAAGCGGTTCGTCGAGAACGGTCAGCCGGTGGAATACGGCCAGCAACTATTCGCTATTCGTCCCGATTAGTCTAGATGCTTCTGTTCTTCCTGCCGACGATATATCTTGGAGAGGTGAAAGGTCCAGCACGCCTATTACGCGGCAGACAAACAGACAGGCGTGATGCTGCGCATCATCATTGAATCTCAATGTTTCGAAAAATTCTCATCGCTAACCGGGGAGAAATTGCCCTGCGCGTTATTTGCGCCTGCAAGGAGCTGGGCATTAAGACGGTGGCCATCTATAGCGATGTCGACCGGCACTCGCTGCACGTGCGATTTGCGGACGAAGCCATCTGCATCGGTCCTCCCAAGGTGAGCGAGAGCTATCTGAATATACCGGCCGTTATCAGCGCCGCCGAGATCGCCAACGTTGACGGTGTCCATCCCGGCTACGGCTTGCTCAGTGAAAACGCGAACTTTGCTGAAGTGGTCGAGACCTGTGGCATGAAATTCATCGGCCCACCTCCCGAAATCACGCGACTGATGGGCGAAAAGGAGAAAGCGCGAATGGCGATGAAGTCGGCAGGCGTGCCCATTCTGCCTGGCTCCGAAGGAGTGATTCCGAGTGAAGACGAGGCTCTTGGCTGGGCGAGGGAGATTGGCTATCCCGTGATCGTGAAGGCTGCCGCCGGGGGTGGGGGCCGCGGGATGCGAATCATTCGTGACCGGGAGGCACTCCCGGGTCTGTTCCAGGCGGCCCAGAGCGAAGCCTCAGCAGCATTTGGGAATGGGGATCTCTATTTAGAGAAGTTTATCGAGCGCCCGCGTCACATCGAATTCCAGGTGCTCGCTGACGAGCACGGCAACGTCGTCAGCCTGGGGGAACGCGAGTGCAGCATCCAGCGGCGGCATCAAAAGCTGCTGGAGGAATCGCCGTCGGTGAAAATGACGCCTGAGCTACGATCGTCCATCGGGGATCTGCTTTGCCGCACGCTCAGCCACATCGGCTACATCAACGCGGGCACGGTCGAGTTCCTGATGGACGAGGATGGCAAGCTCTACTTTATCGAGATGAACACCCGAATTCAGGTAGAGCATCCGGTGACCGAGATGGTCACAGATGTGGACCTGGTGAAGAGCCAGATCATGATCGCGGTGGGAGAGAAGCTGGAGAGAGTGCTGCAAGGACCGGTCGTGCATCGCGGGCACGCGATCGAGTGCCGGATTAACGCTGAGCATCCGGAAAAGTTCACGCCTTCCGCGGGAAAGATTACGGCTTTCAATCCGCCGGGAGGTACCGGGGTGAGAATCGATACCGCTGCCTACCCCGAATCGGTGATTCCGCCTTATTACGACTCCCTGATCGCCAAGCTAATCGTTCGTGGCAAAGACCGCGAGGAAGCCATTTCGCGGATGACACGGGCGTTGGAGATGTTCATCGTGGAGGGCATCCACACCACGATTCCGCTTCATCGGCGGATTCTGGCCAATCCCGACTTTCGCGCGGGCAAGTTCGATACGACGTTTATGGAGCGGCTGCTGGGAAGCAGCCAGAGCGTCGCGAAGGTCCCGGTCCAGCCCTAGCTATGGTTGTTCGCCTCCCGCGGCTATACGCCATTCTCGACGTCTCCTTCTACCTTTTTGCTCCAGACCCACTGATCGCGATGCTCGCGTTTGCGCGTGACCTCAAAAGCGCAGGCGTTACGCTGCTGCAATTCCGCAATAAAACTGGATCCAGCCGCGAAGTGCTCTCTCACGCTCGCGCCCTTCGCGCCGAGCTAGGACCCGACACAACCTTCTTTATGAACGACCGTGCTGACTTAGCCGTAGCCGCCGGATGCGATGGGGTGCACCTTGGTCAGGACGATCTTTCGCCAGAGGGGGCGCGCAAGGTTATTGGAGACCGGCTCTGGATGGGCCTTTCCACGCACAATCCCGAGCAGGTGCGTATCGCGGATGAGGCCGCGCCAGACTACATCGCCGTGGGTCCGGTATTCGCAACCACTACAAAGTCCAATCCCGATCCCTTGATTGGCCTGGAGGGAGTGCAGGAAGCCCGGCGCCTGACCTCGAGACCGCTGGTCGCAATCGGGGGAATCACCCTGGATAACTGCCGTTCCGTGATCGATGCGGGGGCGGATTCGGTGGCGGTAATCTCAAGTCTCACCCGGGAGCCCCGCAAATCAGCCGAGCAATTCCTCCGCATATTGATGTAAAGTCGTGCCACAACATGCGACCGGGCAGAACGCATTTTTTCCTTCATGTGGTGATCCAACTGTGAGTCAAACCCAAACACACGCTGCACCGCCAGACCTGGCTGCTCCTGACCAGGGATTTGTCAAAGGCCTCGGACTGACCAGCGCGACGACGCTGGTCATGGGTTCGATGATCGGGTCGGGGATTTTTATCGTCTCCGCCGACATCGCGCGGCTGGTGAACTCCCCAGGGCTGCTGATCCTAGCCTGGGTGGTCACGGGATTTATGACGGTGGTGGCGGCGCTGTCCTACGGCGAATTAGCGGCCATGATGCCTCACGCGGGCGGCCAGTATGTGTATCTGCGCGAAGCGCTGGGACCGCTATGGGGATTTCTCTATGGCTGGACTCTGTTCTTAGTGATTCAGACGGGGACTATTGCCGCCGTTGGCGTGGCGTTCGGAAAATTTCTGGGCGTGTTCTTCCCGGCCATCTCCTCCGGCAACTGGATTATTCATTTGTGGAAGGTGCCGCCGATCCCGGTCGGGCCGATGGTTCTAGGCAACATGGATGTGGGACTGAACACGCAGAACCTGATGGGAATCATCATTATTGTGCTGCTGACGGTGGTAAACGTCTTCGGCGTGAAGACCGGCGCTCTAGTGCAGAACGTCTTCACGTTCACAAAAGCTGCCGCCCTGCTTGGCCTGGTCATTTTCGGACTTCTCCTGGGACGCAACCCTCAGGCACTGGCGGCGAATTTCACTGAATTCTGGCGAAACGCGGGAAGCAGTGCCGCCCCATTCGCCCAAATCGGTATCGGGGGACTGCTGGGGACCATCACCATCCTTGCTGTGGCCCAGGTGGGATCGCTTTTCTCCGCCGATGCGTGGAACAACGTGACTTTTACGGCCGGCGAGGTCAAGAACCCCAGCCGCAACCTGCCGCTATCGCTAGCGCTGGGCACGGGTGTGGTGATTGGTCTTTATATCGCCGCGAACTTCGTTTACCTCAACGTGCTGCCACTGTCTGGCGACCCTCATGGCACGACGGTGCTGGCCCGCGGAATTCAATATGCCGCCGAAGATCGCGTGGCGACTGCGGTGATGCAGGTGATGGTCGGACCCGCAGGTGCAGCCCTGATGGCGCTGGCAATTCTGATCTCGACCTTCGGTTGCACGAACGGGCTGATTCTAGCCGGAGCGCGAGTTTATTACGCGATGGCTAGGGACGGCTTGTTTCATCAGCGCGTGGGCACGCTGCATCCCACGTATAAAACGCCGGTAGTGTCGCTTATCGTGCAGGCGGTATGGACCTGCATACTTTGCCTGTCTGGAACCTATGGCCAATTGCTGGATTACATCATTTTCGCGGTGCTGGTTTTCTACATCTTAACGATTGTGGGTTTGTTCGTACTGCGGCGGAAGCGGCCGGACGCGGTCAGGCCCTATCGGGCAATCGGTTACCCGGTACTCCCGGCGATTTACATTGTGATGGCGCTATTCGTCGATATCGTGCTTTTGCGGTATAAACCGCAGTACACTTGGCCGGGTTTGATTATCGTGCTGTGCGGTATACCGGTTTATTTCCTGTGGTCTCGACGGACGGGCGCAGGCCGGGCAGCCGACAGTGGGGCGGCGCCGGGACATTAGATTTACACCTGGTTAGGCCAGGAGAGAAGGACAACACATGGCGGGTTTATTAGCCACCAAACCGCTTGACATGATTCTCAAGGAGTCCTGTGAAGAAGGGGCACACTCCCTCAAGCGCGCACTTGGTCCTCTGAATCTGATCACGCTCGGAATTGGCGCGATCATAGGAGCCGGCATCTTCGTTCTAACGGGGGCTGCAGCCGCACAATATGCCGGACCGGCAATCGTGCTCTCGTTCATTCTGGCCGGGATTGCTTGTGCTTTTGCCGGGTTGTGCTACTCCGAGTTTGCCTCGCTGATTCCCATCGCCGGCTCTGCTTATACGTATGGGTATGCGACGCTGGGCGAGATCTTCGCGTGGATTATCGGCTGGGACCTGATTCTGGAATACGCCTTTGGTGCAGCTACGGTTGCCTCCGGCTGGAGCGGGTACGTAGTCAGCTTCCTGCAGGACTATGGCGTTCACATCCCGCCTGCATTTACTGCGACGCCCGGCACAGAGCTTGTGTTTTACAACAGCCGCTGGGAGCGGCTGGCGACGGTGTTGCCCACGCTGAAAGCACACGGCGTCGATCCCGCAACTTTGCAACACGCGCATGGCGTGTTCAATCTGGTGGCTTTCCTCGCCATTGTGATGGTGACGACGATTCTGGTGATTGGCATTAAGGAATCGGCCAATTTCAATTCCGCCATCGTAGTACTGAAAGTTGCCATCGTTCTGACCTTTATTGGTATTGCAGTGCGCTATGTTCTGGCGCATCCCTCGGTTGCCACGACTAACTGGCATCCGTTCATTCCGCCGAATGCCGGAGACTTCGGAAAATACGGTTGGTCCGGGATCGCGCGTGGGGCAGCCGTAATTTTCTTCGCCTATATCGGATTTGATGCCGTGTCCACCGCGGCGCAGGAGGCGCGGAGGCCGCAGCGCGACATGCCCATCGGCATTCTGGGCTCGCTAGTCATCTGCACCGTCCTCTATATTCTGGTTTCGGGCCTGCTGACCGGCGTGGTGCCCTACACTGCGCTTAACGTGCCCGATCCCGTTGCCGTTGGTATCGATGCAACGGGCGTACGTTGGGGCAGCTTCCTGGTGAAACTGGGTGCGATCGCTGGACTGGGGAGCGTGATGTTGGTGATGCTACTCGGACAATCGCGGGTCTTTTTCTCCATGTCCTGCGATGGCCTGCTGCCGAAATGGGCAGGGAAGGTGCATCCACGCTTTCGCACTCCTTATATCTCGTCAATCACGGTGGGAATATTTGTTGCGATTTTTGCCTCATTGATTCCGATTGGGATTCTGGGCGAGTTGGTCAGTATCGGCACTCTGCTGGCGTTCGTCATCGTGTGCGCGGGGGTATGGATCCTACGGGTGAAGCGGCCGGAACTGGAACGTCCGTTTAGAACACCGCTGGTTCCGTTGGTGCCTATCATGGGAATCCTGGTATCCGGATTGATGATGGCCAGCCTGCCGGGCGACACCTGGCTGCGACTGATCATCTGGCTGGTGATCGGCATGTTTGTGTATTTCTTCTATGGCCGCCATCATTCGCGCGTACAGATGATTCGCGACAAGGAACCGGAGCCCAAGCCCGGCACGGTGATGGCCGACTAGGCGGGCGCCAATCGTCACCACAGCCTAATTCCCCACTCAAGCCGAAGGAAGGCTTGAGTGGGTCACTCAGCCAGCCCCGGCCACGGATTGCACGGATTTGCACGGATAAGACCAGGCAGCAGTGCAAAGGCGTTTCTTCCCGGCTGCCTCGCCCCGAGGAAGTTGTCCTCCAGAAGCGATGTACTCCGCGCTTGCAACTCCGGCCCGAAAGCTTGAAACTGACAGCCGCTTAAAGCCCCTAGCGCCCCCATGCGTGGCTACCGCAATCTTCAGCTCATCTTTTCCGCCCTGGTCGTGGTTTGTCTGATTGGCGCTCTGGGGTTTCATGTCATTGAAGGCTGGTCGTGGTTCGACTCGTTTTACATGGTGCTGATGACCATCACCACTATCGGCTACTCCGAGGTGCACCCACTCAGCCATGCGGGAAAAGAATTCAACGTTTTTGTAATGATTTTCGGCGTGGGCCTGGTGTTCCTGGGCATCGGGGCAACAGCGTCAGCTTTGCTAGAATTCGAGCTTCTCTCGTTTTTTGGAAAGCGGCGTATGGAGCGGGAAATCAGTGGGCTGTCCAGGCATTACGTGATCTGCGGCGCCGGCCGCGTGGGCCGCAGTGTGGCGCGCGAACTGCAGCGCGAGTCGGTGCCGCTGGTGATCATCGAGGCGAATGAGGAAAAAGCGGCCAAGTTCAGCGATCAGGGATGGCTCACGGTGATTGGCGACGCCACGCAGGAATCAGTGCTGCGGCAAGTGCATATCGAAACTGCGCGTGGCCTGGTCGCAGCTGCTTCGACCGATGCCATAAACCTCTATGTAGTGTTGACCGCGCGCTCCATGAATCCGGGCCTGAGGATCATTGCCCGTGCCAGCGAAGAGGATGCGGGGAAGCATCTGCGGACGGCCGGCGCGGATGAAGTTATCTCGCCCTATCTTTCTGCCGGGCATCGCATAGCCCAATCGTTCCTGCGGCCCAACGTGCTCGACTTCCTGGACATTGCCACCGCCCGGGGCGGCAAACTTGACCTGGAAATCGAAGAGATTCGCATTGAGCCAGATTCGCCTTTCGCCGGCAACACCATTGCGGGATCGCGCATCCGGCAGGAACTCAATGTGATCGTGCTGGCCATCAAGGGGCCCAGGGGCATGCGGTTCAATCCCGCGCCCGAGGACCGGATCGATGCCGGCGACTGCCTCATCGCCATGGGCGAACCCGCTGGCCTGCGGCGTCTGGAACAGACGGCGGCTGCCCACCCATGAAAATCACCACCGCCGAAGAGATGAGAGAGATCGATCGCGATACGAGCGAACGCTTCGGTGTGCCTTCCCTCACTCTCATGGAGAATGCCGGTACCGCGGTTGCCGATTTCGCCACGTCCCATTTCGGTGGCGCGCGGCGGGTTGGCATCGTCTGCGGCAAAGGCAACAACGGTGGTGACGGATTCGTGGCTGCACGCAAGCTGAGCGAAGCCTTTCGCCAGGTCGAGGTGTTGCTGCTGGCCGATCCAGAGGAACTGAAGGGCGATGCCGCCGAGATGTTCGGGCGAATGAAATTGCAACCGGTCGTGGCGCGCGACTCCGCCGGGCTGCGCACCTCCGCGGCGCAGCAGGTGTTTCAGGGAGATCTGATCATCGATGCGATCCTGGGCACGGGGTTCCGCCCGCCGGTTACGGGTCTCTATGCCGAGGCGATCGCCGCAATGAACGCTTCCGGCAGGCCGGTCCTGGCAGTGGACATCCCCTCCGGCGCCGATGCCGATGCATTCACGTTGCGTGACTCCAACGCGCTGCGCGCCCGCGCCGATGGCATCGTGACGTTCACTGCACCGCGCCCTGCTCATGTTTTCGCGGAGCTAACCCGCGGGGAGACGATGGTGGCCCCAATCGGCTCGCCGGCAGAGGCGATCGCGTCTGATCTGCGCCTGCACGTGATCAGGCCTGCGGATTTTGCGGATTTCGTGGCGTTGCGGCCGGCGGAAGGTCAGAAAGGAAATTACGGACACGCGCTGGTAATTGGCGGATCGGTGGGCAAGGCGGGCGCGGCTGCCATGGCTGGAATTTCCGCTTTGCGTAGCGGTGCAGGCCTTTCAACTGTGGCGACTGCGAAATCGGTGCTGCCGACAGTGGCGGGCTTCCATCCCGAACTCATGAGCGAGCCGCTGGCGGAGACTGATGCGGGAACGATCTCGCTGGCGGCCCTCGATTACGGTCGTCTCGACGGGATTGCCGGCGGCAAAGACGTCATCGCCCTTGGCCCGGGCATCTCCCGCAATCCCGACACCGTGCAGTTCGTGCGCGCCGTGGTGGATAAATATCCGACCTCGATCGTTGTCGATGCAGATGGCCTGAACGCTTTTGAGAAATTTGCCCATAAGCTGAGTGGCCGCTCGCGGCTGCTGGTGTTGACTCCCCACCCGGGCGAGATGTCGCGACTGACTGGATTATCCATTTCGGAAATTCAGCAGGATCGTATCGGTGTCGCGCGGAAGTTCGCCTGCGAGCACCATTGCGTGCTTGTGCTCAAAGGGCATCGAACGCTGGTCGCATTCGAGGATGGCAATGTGTGGGCGAACGTGACAGGCAATCCGGGGATGGCTTCAGGAGGGAGCGGCGATATTCTTACGGGCATGATCGCAGGCTTCGTGGCGCAGGCGAAATCCGTAGATCAGCCAGACGCCAAGCTTATGGCGGTGCTGGCCGCAGTGTACCTGCATGGTCTGGGCGGGGATTTTGCGCGCGAACGTTTGGGAGAACACTCGCTGATTGCCAGCGACATTCTCGCCGGCCTGCCTCAGGCATTCGAACAGGCCAGGGAGGACGCCAGGGAGGAAAGGTTCAGCTTTCACGGATGAGTTTGCCGGCCTTGCCGCGATATTCTCAAAGCGTGACAGAAGAATTCGCTACTCAATCCGCGGATGAGACCATCGAGCTTGGACGCCAAATCGCTCGCGAGCTCAAGCCGCCCTGCCTCGTTCTATTGCGTGGCGATTTGGGAGCTGGCAAGACGACATTAGTAAAGGGTATTGCAGAAGGACTCGATGCCGCTTCGCAGGATAACGTCACCAGCCCTACGTTCACGCTAATCCACGAATACCGAGGGCCGGATGTAAGCGTATTTCATGTCGATCTCTACCGCATCGACACACCGCGCGAATTGGAAACGCTGGGGCTGGACGACCTCATCGGCGAGAACCGCAATGTTGTTTTGATCGAATGGGGAGAGAAGTTTCCGCGTTTTCTGCGCGAGCGAGATATCGAGATCAGGCTCGAGCGCACCGGAGCAGATGACCGCAAGATTACCCTTACAACTGCAGCCACGGATTGCACGGATCACACGGATCGGATCAGGTAAGCCTCCAAACCCAGTTCTTCCTGGCTCCCCTGCGCAAGAAAGCTATCAGCTTGCGCGCTGTCGCCCAGGTTCTGATTCAGTAATTCGGGGTTTCTCAATTTCGGGTGAATCCGTGTAATTCGTGGCCATTCTTCTACAAAAACACCACGGTCTTATTCGCATACAACAAAATACGATTTTCGATGTGCCAGCGCACTGCCCGCGACAATACGAGTTTCTCGAGATCACGGCCTTTCTGGATCAAGTCCTCCACCCGGTCGCGGTGCGAGACGCGGGCTACATCCTGCTCGATGATTGGGCCTTCGTCGAGGCCGGCAGTAACGTAATGGCTGGTGGCGCCAATCAGCTTGACGCCGCGATCAAAGGCCTGGTGATAAGGCTTGGCGCCGACGAATGCCGGCAGGAAGGAATGATGAATATTAATGATCCTCCAGGGATACTTTTCCACGATGCTGGACGTGAGAATCTGCATGTAACGCGCGAGCACGACCAAGTCCACCTGATGCGCATCGAGCAGGGCCAAGATTCGGTTTTCTGATTCGCTGCGGGGTGCATCCTTCGGTGTGGCCACATAGTGAAACGGTATGGAATGGAAATCGGCCAGGCGTTTGGCTTTCTCGTGGTTGGCGATGATCAACGGAATATCGCAGGCCAACTCCCCGGTGTGGTGCCGATACAGCAGGTCGGAAAGGCAGTGATCGTAGCTGGAAACGAGAATGCCGACTCGCGGACGCTTGGAGCCTAATGCCAGGCGGTATTGAATCTGAAAGCGGTCTGCGACTGGCTGGAAATGTTGCTGGAAGTCATCCAGCGAAAGACTAAAGCCGGTAAGGTCCCACTCCAGCCGCGAGAGAAAGAGATCGCTTGGCTGGTCCTGATGATCATCGGAGTGGAGGATGCTTCCGTTGTGCGCAATGATGAAGTTGGAGATGGCCGCGACTACACCTTTTCGTGCCAAAACTCCAGGACAGCTGAGAAGCAGGACTGCGGTGTCGCTCATGGCCGAGGAGGAGAATCATACACGTGGAGTCAGGGTCGTGCGAGCCTGATGGCGATGAGCCGCACGCCGCGAACCAGGGCACGCGACAAGAAGGGGGAGCCTGCTAATCCCACTCAAGCCAAAAGCGGGCTTGAGTGGGCCACAGGACGCGCTGGAGCCCAGTTCCACCGTCAACCGACTAGCGGCCAACTGCTGCTTGCTGCTTCTCGAAGGTCCAGCGTGTGGCGCTGGTGGTGAACTCCTTCTCGATGAGACCGAAGACTACCTGTGGATGCACGGCGAATATCGGCTCATTCTTGGGAATGTCCCACTGGTATTTGGCGTAGTAAGCCTCAATGAATTCCGTCCGCGCTTCTTCATCGCTGACTTCTTCTGCGGAGCCTTCCATGATCACGGCTTCCTTGCCGTCCTCGGGACACACTACGCATCGCGGATTGTCTGCAAGGTTGCGTCCTTTGCGGCTCTTGCGCCCGGTGCTGAAATAGAAAGCGTCGTCCATCCAGAGGCCCCAGACGATCATGACGTGAGGGGAGCCATCCGGGCGCACGGTGGAAATGAAGTAATTACGGGCATTGGAGAGGCGTTCCGCAGCCCATGTCCAAGGGAGTAGCTTGCCCTCCTTAGGGCCGACTATCCCATAACCGGGTGCGTGGGGGCGGGTAACAGTGGGCATGAATCCTCCGATGAGCGGAAGCCTAGCACAGGTAGCCCCTCGGCCGGGGTGGCTAATCAGGGAACGCTAGGTCCACCGGACAAGGGCCATTGGGCCTCGTCCGGCAGAGATGGGCTAGAACCCCATGATGTTGTAGCCGCAATCGACGAAAATCACTTCACCGGTGATGCCGCTGCTCAGGTCAGAAGCCAGGAACAAGCCGGTCTTTCCCACTTCGTTCACGTCAACGTTGCGCTTCAGGGGAGCGCGTTCGGCGTGACCTTTGAGCATGTCGCTCAGGCCTGAGATGCCACGCGCTGCCAGAGTTTTGATTGGGCCGGCGGATATGGCGTTCACGCGGATATTGTGTTTCCCCAGGTCAAACGCGAGGTAACGGACAGAGCACTCCAGGGCCGCTTTGGCGACCGCCATGACGTTGTAGTTGGGCACGACTTTTTCTGCGCCATAGTAAGTCATAGTAAGAATGCTGCCGCCTTCGGTCATCAGCGGCGCCGCGGCGCGGGCGAGTGCCACCAGGGAATACACACTCACATCCAAGGCAATACGAAATCCCTCCCGCGAAGTGTTGAGGAATTCGCCCTTGAGTTCGTCGGCAGGCGCGAATGCAATGGAGTGCACCAGCGTGTGTAGTTTGCCATGGCGCTCGCGCACCTGCGTAAAAAGGTGGCTGATCTCCTCATCCCGGGACACATCGCACTGGTACCCTTCAGCGCCAGGAAGAGACTGGATCAGATCGTCAGCTTCCTGCTTCAGGCGCTCATTCTGGTAAGTGATCAGGAGGTGCGCGCCGGCCTCGTGAAGTTGCTGCGCGATTGACCAGGCGATGCTGCGCTTATTGGCAACTCCGAAGACGATGGCGGCGCGTCCGGCGAGCGAGGCTGACATTGGTGGGAGGTCCTCCTGTGCGAGAAGGGAGAGAATAACAGGTTGAACCAGTGGGAGTCAGGCACTGGCGGAATCCGGCCACGGATTGACACAGACCTCCACGGATTCGTTTAGGACTTGAGAGCAGGATTGATTTCGCATCTACCAGGTTCTAGAAACACCAGGTCTTTCGACTCGGGTCCTTCGACTCGGGCCTCATCTTTCCATTCGGCTCTGGCTCAGGATAACAGCAGAAATTGGTTGAGTTCTCGCGACCTGCTCCATCTCTCGCAAACTAAAAAGCCATGAGACCTCGTGACTTCTCACACAAATTCAGACCTCAGGCGCCGATGGTTTCCGTCTCCGTGACTGGAGCTGGAGTCGGTATCGGCCAGTAGGCGGAAAGGAAGGCAAGGAAATAAAGGAATCCAATAATCGCAAAAGCGAGCGTCAGGCTGATGCGATGGGCCACTGCGCCAACGACCAGCGCCAGCGCGATCTGCAGCCCGGTCCCGGCGAAGTAAATGGTGTTCTGCACTCGCCCCATGAAATGCCTGGGCACGATTTCCATCAGGTTGCTGGAAAGAGCAATCCCGGCAACGCCACGCGCCGATCCACTTATGGCGTATGCCAGCACTGCCAGGGGCACGATATGAGTAAACGGCGCAACGAAAAAGCTCAGAGAAAGGAAAGCCATGCCCAACGCCAGCGCACCGCGTGGCCCGCGAAAGCTGATCAATCGATAGACGTAAAAGGCACTGATCACCGCACCGACAGCCCATCCGCCGTTCAGCCATCCATATCCCACTGCGCCGGCGTGCAGAATGCGATCGCTGAGCGGCGCGGTAATTACGCCCGAGGTCAGCATCGCTCCCAGGAATAAAGCCCAGCTGATCGCCAGCGCGCTGAGGTAGCGGCTGCGCCGCAGATGATCCCAGCCATCTCGCATCTCGCCCAGGTAGCGAAGCACGGAGTTCTCCACCGCGGCGATCTTCTCAGCCACCGGACGGTGAACCACGTGCCGCCCTTTGCGAACCCCAAAGTAACAGGCAAAGGAAATCATATAGGTGAAAGCGTCGATCAGCAGCACGCCGCCAAGCCCTATGTGGTTGTAGACAAATCCGACGATGGCGCCGGCAATCAGCCAGCCGCTCTGAATCCCGGTCAATAGAAAAGTATTGGAGTGAACGAACTCCGAGTCGGGTGTGAGTTCCTGCACCAGGGCTGCCACCGTAGGCCAGAACACCCAGAATCCCGCCGAAACCAGGATGTACATCAGATACACGTGCCAGACGCGCACGTGATGAGTAAATGCCAAGACGGCAACGATCAGAATGATGACGCCGCGCAGCACATCGAGGGTCATCACCAGGTGCCGGCGGTCCTCGCGGTCAATAATCACCCCGCTGAATGGCATCAGCAGCATCGCCGGAACGGCCTGCAGCACAATCATCCAACCCAAAGCGACTTCGGTATGCGTGGCTTGCAGGATGAACCACGTCACCGCAGCCCCATTCATGCCGCTCCCCAGCATGGACACAAGATTGGCCACGAAGACCAGCCGCAAGCCACGATGCTGAAGGATTTTCTTCACCCCGAAAACACTGTAACGGCAGCTGCGGTGATTGCCAATGGTGGGCAATGTAAGTGGTTGAAAATGATGGAGGAGAATAGTTCATGGGCTTCAGTGACTTTACCCTGCGGATGGCAACCATATAATGCGCAACATCGGAATAATTGCATCGTTCTGGATGCCATCGTGATGGGGAGACTCCGTCTGCGCGATTCTCGAAAAACGACCAACTGGCTGGTTTGCGCGGCAGTATGCATCCTTGCGGCGCTAGCAGCGGGAACCGTGGCTCGCGCGAAGTCCCATGGCATTGCCACCGATCTGGGGCCGCAGATCGTGCAGGTTTATCACCAGGGTCAGTTGGTGAAGCTGGAAATTGCGCCGGCGCAGGGACATCACCTTTTGACCATCGGGCCGTGGCGCTTTGGCCCGCGCGTGGCGCCTTCCAAGCCTAGCGACAAGCATCCTAACCTCTACGTGGTGATTCCGGGCTCGCAGTACCACGCCGACGGTTGGGATGATTACGACCACAATCTGCTGATCAGTTACGCTCCCCATAGCGGAATTGTGAATTTCGATGTGTACTGGGCCATCGTGCTCGATCCCAAGCTCCGCGAGAATTTCCAGAGCGAAGAAACGCTGCTCATGGCGGCGCAGCAAACTTTCCGTCCCAATGACGTTTTTTCGTTCGACGACATTCCCGGCGGAGTGGTCCTGCAGCGTGTTCTGAAGATCGACGATGTGCAGGATTTGAAGCAGCGATATCAGCGCTCCGGGGGCAGGCTGCCGCGGCTCATTATCACACCCGCGAGCGCGGTGGTTCGCGCGTCTAACGCGAGCGAAGAGGAAGCGCAGCCGGCGCAATAGAGCACTCAGCAATCAGCACTCAGCGATCAGTAGAATCGGTACCCACCCTGTCGCTGCGCGACAAGGGTGGGGCACCGCCAGCTCTCGGCGAAGAACTGTCGAGGCTGCGCCTCGACCTCTCACGTTAGCCAAAAGCAGGCGAACGTGGGGCACCCGCTGAATGCCATGCACGTATACTGCTTCCGTGTCGCTGAAACGTCTGTTCGGAAAAAAAGAAAAACAAGAACACAAAATCATGCGGCAGGTGGAGCGGCGGGGTGAGCAGCTTCAGCCGGAGTATCACCGGGCGACGCCGGAGTGTCCCCATCCCGAGCGCTGGAGCATGTTCGACTCCATGACCGCCGAGGTCGAAGTGCTGGAATTCCTGCGGACTCTGATCACAACACTTAAGCCACAGCTGGTAGTAGAGACGGGAACCTTCCTCGCTGTCAGCACGCTATGGATCGCAGAAGGGCTGAAAGCCAACGGCTTCGGCAAGGTAGTCACTTGCGAGTTCGACCCTGAGGTGTTTGCCAAGGCAAAAGAGAAGATCGATGCCTCTGGACTGGGCGAATGGATCGAGTACCGCAACCAGTCCAGCATGGAGATAAAGGTGGACGGAACCATCGACCTGCTCTACAGCGACAGCGATATGCCGCTGCGCGAACAGGAGGTCAGGCGGTTCTTGTCGCAGATGAATCCTTGCGGCGTGATCCTGATGCACGATGCCAGTTCGCACCTGAAGACAGTGCGCGAGGCAGCGCTGAAGCTGGAGTGCGAAGGGCTGATCTCGGTCGTGTTGTTGCCTACACCGCGCGGGCTGGTGGTGGCGCAGAAACGGGAAGGGCGGAAATAAGATCAACCTGACCACACACTGTTCGATTCCGCGCGCTGGGCAGCTGAGGCTAATGTCACAATGAGTTGGCGGCGTGTTGGTCAGGTATAGATTGTGGAATCCTGATTACAGCAGTTGCTGATTAGAGTTGCTGTTGCGTTTCGAAAATCGCACTTAGACTTTGTGCGAGTTGCCGGTCGTAAGTGATAACAAATGTTCCGCGATGCTTTACGAAATACTCCCGATGTGAACTCCGATCAATCGCTTTCCCCGGGAGACCGCGGTATTCGTACACGTGGAGGCCATCCTGCTGCGGTTGCTCCACCACAGTGAGGTTGGCAAAATCTTCTGGTTTAACTGCAAACAACGCCTCGAAGTCTCCGCGCTCGGTACGATACAGGGCAGCTCCCTTCTTCCAAGCAGAGGGCTGTGCCGTCTTCGATCTCAGCACACATTTAACCTGAAGGCCGCCCTTCGAGAGGATTTGCGACAACTGTAGCGCCTCGGTGTACACGGGGTCATCGGGCCGCAGACGCGTCTTCGGATCACATTTCCAGGATGCAGGAGGTGCAGATTGGGCCACAGCGCAGCAAACAGCCACCAAAAACATGCCAATCAGAACTGAACTCCTCATGGGCCCCCCATGTTCTCGCGGTTACGCAAACCGATTATAGGCCTGATAGGTTAAGCGTCGCGCACCTCGTCATATGAAACGGTTGCGCCAACCAAGATCGCGCCCGCACACGGGTAACACGCTCCGACTCGTGGAGGCTGGCACTGCTGATCGCGTGCGTGACGGTGCTCATCACAGTCGATATATCACGGAAATCGCCGGGCTAGACAACAATCGTGTGGGGGAGCTCTGAGCAGTTCAGAAACATATCCCGAATCTCAATAGTTGGTGATAAATCGCCGTATCACATCTAGGTCCCTTCTAGTTTGCTCCTCGAATCGCTGCCAAAGTGACACCCGACCTTGCGCGCCGTAGCTAGTGGCAGTAGGATGCGCGCAGAAATCCATTTCCAAACGGCATGGCAATTCGCGAAGCTGCGGCAAAGGTTTAGCGCCGAAAAGCGCGACGCGAACCTGGGCACCTAGCTCCAGCGAGATGGGAGGCTGCCATGAAAGCCTATCGCCTGCTGGTGGTCGTCACTCTCGTATGGTTTTGTGCAACAGCTGCCATTGCTCAGACCAAGATCGCGATTCCGGCAGGCTCGCCGGAAGACAAGGCGCTGAATCAGATCCAGGCGGAAAACGATCAGCAAAAACGAATCGCCATGCTGGAGGAGTTTACGAAGACGTACTCCGGCAATCCCCAAGCGGTCGCCTATGGCAATTGGCAGCTTTCGCAGCAGTATGCAGGCAGCGATCCCGCGAAAGCCCTCGCCTATGGAGACAAGGCGCTGGCGGCCATGCCTAACGTGCTGGAGATCCTGCAGTCGCAAACCGATATTGCGCAACAAATGAAGGACTCTGCCAAGGTCGTGGACTATGCGGCGCGGGGTGCGGCGGTGATTAATGGGATGGAGAAACAGCCGAAGCCGGCCGGTATGAGTGACGAACAATTTGCTTCCGAGGTCGCGCGAGACAAGCAGGCGGTGCAGCCCGTCTACGACTACATGCAGGCGGCTGCCTACAACGCCGTGATTTCCGAAACCGATCCTAAGAAACGCCTTGCGTTGATCGAGAAATTTTCTTCCGGATTCAGTGGCAGCAAGATGGCCGACCAGGTAAATGCTTTGGCAATCGCCAGTCTGCAGGAGGCGGGCGATCTGCCGGGCATGCTAGCCTTCGGCGACAAAATACTTGCCGCTGAACCGAACAATGTGCAGGTGCTGACCCTGATGGCCAACGCGTTTGCCGAAGAGCCCAAGGGAACCTACCTGAGCAAAGCTGACAGCTATGCCCGGCGCGCTATCGAAGCGGCGAAGAAAAATGCCAGCACGACCGATGCCAGCCTGCGTATCACGGAAGGGCTGGCACACGAAGTGCTGGGCTATACGCTGTTGCGCCAGGAGAAAACGCCGGCTGCGATTGCTGAGCTGAAGACGGCGGCAAGCATGCTGAAGGATGACCCTGCGAAGTACTCGATCACGCTCTACCGCCTCGGGTTCGCCTATGCCAAGTCGAATCGGATAGCCGACGCCAAGGAAACCTTGGCCGAGGCTGTCAAGGTGCAAGGGCCGTTCCAGCAGGCCTCCAAGGAACTGCTGGATAAAGTGAACGCGCGGCCGGTAGCGAAGAAGGCGAATTAGCGGAGGCGGGTTGCTAGTGTTTTATCAAATCAGCTGAGAGCAGGTGTGCCTTGACGGCGAGATTGTAGGCCTTCTCGTAGTCTCCATCGCTGGTGGCTTTGGTAGATTGCTGCATATAACTGCGGATGTGCGACACCATAGTTTGCTCATCGGCGGAAAGCGTGCGGGAGATGCTCTTCAGGTTGGCCTCAGTAGCATCCAGCAGTTGCTGGGTCGTCATTTTCTGACGGAGAGCTTCGTTGGGGGTGACAGTAGCGGTGAGGGGCCCGGAAGGGGGATTCTGTGCTGACTTGTTCTCTTCCGGCTTGGGGGGCGGCGGAGGAACAATCTTGCGCGGTGTGCGCGGGTGTGATTTTGGTTTTGGGGGCGGTTGGGTGCTGGCTTCTGCAGTAGTGTTCTCAGCAGGCTGCGGGGGCGGCGCTGGTTCGGAGCGGTTGGGCTCCCCGGCGGGTGGAGGCAGAATTACTTCGGGCTGAGGCTGGGTAATAGGTGGGGGCGGAGCCGGGGCCGCAGCCACCTTATTTTTTTTCTTGAGGAAGCATCCGGGAAGGGAACCCAGCGCCATCCCGAGAAGGCCCGTCAAGATCGTCCGGCTGATTTGCATGGTGAAGTTTTAGCTTTTTTGGCTAAGCATCGCAACACGTTTACGCGGCTCGCCGTTCACGCCGCCCAGGGTTTTGCAAGTTCGAAATCTCCAGCCCAGCGAGCACGGTTCCAGAATGGGATTCAGCCCGCCCCGGGGGTTTAGGTTTGGGCGTGCTCGGCAGTCGCCTGCGGCATCGGCTCTGGTGATACCGTTAATGGCAAGCGCAGGTGAAATGAGGTCCCAATGCCCTCTTGCGATTTGAACTCAATCGAGCCGTTATGCAGTTGCATGACTCGATAGGCCATAGCCAGTCCGATGCCGCTGCCGCCCTTCTTGGTTGTGAAATAAAGGTTGAATATGCGGTCTTGAATCTCCGGGGGAATGCCTTTCCCCTGGTCCTGAACGATGACTTCTACACAGTCGGTGTCCCGGCGGGCGTGAATATTGAGGTCGCCCCCCTGGGGCATGGCCTGCATTCCATTGATCACCACGTTCAACAAGGCTTGCTTGATCAGATCAATGTCAATGCGCACTGGCAGAGTCTCATCGGGGATGTGCCGCACAATTCTCGCGCCGCGCTGCTCGGCGTCGGGCATAGCTAACAGGATGACGTCCTCCAGCGTGCGACGCAAGTCAGTATCTGCCAAGCGCAACTCCACGGGACGAGTGAAATCTACCAGAGTTTGTACAACGCGATCCAAGCGCCGGATCTCATTGCTGATCACCTCCAGATGACGACTGCTCGCGGGTTCCAGCGCAGGCAGTTTCTCCCGCAGTACTTCCAAATGCAGCACGATGGCATTGATGGGATTCTTAACTTCATGAGCCACCCCCGACGTGAGGCGCCCTATGGCGGCCAGGCGACGGGAGAGCTCGATCTCATCCTCGATGCGATGCATCGATTCCACATCATGAATGGTCAGCAGGGCGCCCATCTGCTCCTGGCGTTCGCGAATGAAATCAAGCGAGACCTGAACGCGACGTCCGCTGGCGGTCTCCACTTCTTCCAGGTCGAACGCCTGGGCGAGCCGGAAAGCATCGAGGATCATGCTTCCCAATCGTGAGGAGCCACTGAAGATTTCTTCGACCGTGCGTCCGAGTATTTCGGAGCGAGGACGACCGACAAATCGTTCTGCCGAAGCGCTGACCAGGACGACACGCGAATCACGCGTAAACAGCATCAAGCCGTCCTGCAGGTTGGCCATGATCTGATCGAGATTCTCTTTCAGAGCGGAAAATACTTCCTGCACATCCCGCATCTGGCGGCCGAGTTTGTCGATTTTGGTGGTGACAACGCCATACTCATCCGTTCGCTGACGGAGTGCGCTCTCTGGTGCGAGCTCGATTTCGCCTGCGGTCATCCGGTCCAGTCGGGCGCTGATGTCCTCGAGCGGTTTGAGGGCGAGATTGGAAAGCGCCGCGGCGATAACCAGAGACAACAGGATGGCAAGCGCGGTGAATGTGAATGTTCGGTTGAGTTGAGGCCGCAGTTCATTCTTCAGAAATACTGTCTGAATACCGACCCGGACATAGCCAAAGGGGACCCCGGCCCGGCTCAGCGGCAAATCAACTTCGTAGGCCTGGGTTTTGCCGTACACCAGACGCAACTGTCGCCAGAGGCTGGCGTTCACGAGCGCGTCAAAACTGGGCCGGGTGTCCAGAGTCTTGTCCTGCATGAAGGGATCGCTGTGCAGCAAAGCACGGCCGGATACATCGGTGATGGCTACGTAATCGATAATCCTGGAGTAACCCATTACCGACTGCAGCACCGAGTTAACGCCGGTATCGGTTTGCAGGGTCTCTTCGATTTTCTCCTGAGTGGAGGTTGGGGGAATGATCTGGGCTGGTGCGTTCAGATCTTCTTCGACGGCATCACGAGCAACCTGATAAATCTGGTGGGCTACGAAATCGGTATCGGAATAGGCTTCGCGAATGCTACGCCTTAGAAGCTGCGAGACATAGACGTAGGAGAGTACACAAACCAACACCAGCACCATGCCGCTGATGGCGAGAACAAGCTTGGTCTTGAGTTGAAATGGTGGACGCAATTTAAAGCTCAGAAAAGGGGCGTTCTATCATTCGCACTGGTGGATGATAAGCGTTTCACCACACGGTGCGAGGGTAGTCATCAACTGGCACTTTCGCCGGCTCCCTGCGCCCCATACTCCTTCAACTTATTATGCAGCGTTTTCAGGCTGATCCCCAGGATATCGGCAGCCCGCGTTTTGTTATTGTTGGTGGACTCCAAGGTCTTCAGGATCAGAAGGCGCTCCGCTTCACCAACAGTAGTGCCAACACCCAGGCGGACTGCGTTCGGCTCAATTACGGGTGCGCGTGGGGGCATCTGCCCGAAACCTGGAGGCAGATGCTTGGTTTCTACCAGCGAGCCCTCACACACAATCGTCGCCCGTTCCAGGGCATTGCGCAGCTCACGCACGTTCCCGGGCCAGGAATAGGCATTAAACAAATTCATCACCGATTCGCTCACCATGGCGACGTTGCGTCCGTTCTTGGCATTGAGGTCTATCAACAGGGCCTTAATCAGTTCGGGCAGATCCTCCTTGTGTTCGCGCAAAGGCGGCATATGGATACTGAAGACGTTCAAGCGGTAATACAGATCATTGCGCAACTCGCCGCGCGCGACTGCCTCTTCAGGGACTTTGTTGGTGGCGGCGATCACCCGCACATCGACCGCAGTTTCAACTTTGCTACCCAAGCGGCGGAGCTTGCGGTCTTCCAGCACGCGCAACAGTTTGGCCTGGGTAGCAATGGGCATCTCTCCGATCTCGTCCAGTAACAGGGTGCCACCTTCTGCCAACTCGAAACATCCGACGCGGCGTTCAAGAGCGCCGGTGAAAGCTCCTTTCTCATGACCAAAAATCTCGCTTTCAATGAGGGTTTCAGGGATAGCTGCGCAATTGATCGCCACAAACGGCTTGGGCCGACGTGAACTCTGCTCGTGGATCGTGCGGGCCACCAGTTCCTTACCCGTTCCACTCTCTCCGGTAATCAGCACTGAGGCGTTGCTGGGGGCCACCATCTCCACCAAGCGGAAGACCTCCTGCATTTTGCGGGAGGAGCCCACCAAAGAGCCGAACACTCCAGTGTCTCGCAGCTTGCGCTTGGCGACCTCGAGTTCGAGTTCTGTATCTCTCTGGCGCGAGGCATTCTGCAACACCGAACGCAGCCGAGTGCGATCGACCGGCTTGGTCAGGTAGTCGTAGGCGCCCATCTTCATCATCTCCACGACGATGGGAATTTCTTCATTGGCGGTCACCACGATTACCTTGTATTCGTTAGGTGAATCGGCCAGTTGCTTCATGAGTTCGGTTCCGCTCATGCGGGGCATCTGGAGGTCTAGAAGGATGATGGTGGGCTTTGCCGTCTCCGCCAATTCGAGTCCCTCCATCCCATCGGCTGCCGTGACCGTGGCATAGCCCCACGCCGCAAGCAGCTCGGCCAGGCCGCTGCGGGCGTTTTCCTCATCGTCGACAATGAGCACTTTCTCCTGTGGCATAAGCTCTCTATTTTCATGCTAACAGCCAGTAGCCGCAACCCGGCCCTTGGTTTGCCGGTCAGTGCGCTTGGGAAAACAAGAAAAAGGCAGTTGTGGTGAAGTGCCTGCTCTGCATCGTTCCTACCGCATTCAGGAGTAACCCTCGCAGCAAGCTGCGGAGATGATTCTGGAGTCTCAACACCCTGTCATGTGCATGTGAGGAAAATTCCTGGCGCTGTTCGATCATCGGGATGAAAACTGGTTCTGAGCGGACCAGCGACTGAGGAAATGATGGCTGGTCTATTAAAATGCCAAAATCAATTCTATCGTGCAGCGAATGGTTTTAAATCGCAGCCCAAATGTTGAGCCCATACTGTGAAAGGCAGTTTCCCGGATTTGGCCACTTATTAGTAAACAGAAATGGTGCAGAGTTTTTCTATTTACTCTGCAAGTCATTGCTGTACAATGCTCGGCTTGCAGAGCCAATTAGGCTTTGGCTGTTAACGGCCACCCTTAGTAACAACGCAGTCCTTTTAAAATCCCGGAGGATTTGCATGTCACTCCCTAGATATTTTTGCGGTCGTGTGCTGTTCGCGCTGGCGATTTCGGTACTCTTGCTGTCCTCCCTTGCGCCGGCGCAAGAAGCTCCCACGCCTAAATGGGATGCCTTTGTCGGATATTCCTGGGAAAATCCCGGCGCTTCACTGGGCGGTCAAAAATTGAAGTCTGCGACTGCCGGCGGAGCGGGAACGATTACCTATAACTTCAATAGCATCTTCGGGGTGAGCGTGGATGGTGCCGGTCACTCCGCCGATAACAATTCGGTCTATACCGTCATGGCTGGGCCGCGGTTGATGTGGCGGCAAGAGCACTTCCAGCCTTATATCCACACACTCATCGGACTGCATCACCTGACTACCGACGGAATTTTCGCAGGCGATCCCTCGAAAAACGGGTTTGGTGCGCTGCTTGGCGGTGGATTTGATATTCCACTCACGCAGCGTTTCAGCTGGAGAGTGATCGAGGCTAACTATCTGTACGCGCATCAGAACTTTTTCCCCGATGAGCTCAAGACTACTAATCTCAGCGGCGCTGACCTGCGCACCGGAATTGTTATCAATTTCGGAATCGCTCCGCCGTTGCCTCCGATGGCAGCGAGCTGCAGCGCAGCTCAGCCAGCGGAAGTTATGGCAGGCGAGCCGGTCTCAGTTTCGGCAAGCGTCGCCAACATTCCTCCCAAACACACGGTGAATTACGGTTGGACTTCCACTGGTGGCAAGGTCACTCCTAACAACAATGCCGCCAGCATCGACACCGGCGGCCTAGCGCCCGGGAGCTATACCGTGACGGCTACCGCTACCGATCCCAAGCCGCGCAAGGGGCAGGGGCCGGCAACCTGCACCGCCACGTTCACGGTGAAGGAGCCACCGAAGAATCCGCCAGTGCTGACGTGCACGGCTAATCCGAGCACGGTACGCGCGGGCGAACCTTCGACCATCACCGTCCAGGGCAACAGCCCCGACAAGGTTCGTATAACCAATCTCTCGTGGCAGACCACTGGTGGTCGAGCCTCTGGTACGGGCAACATCCAGGCGGGAGCCAACGTGGGTGAGTTCACGGCAACCGGAAGTGTGGACACGGCCGGAGCTCCAGCCGGTCCGATTACGGTCACGGCTACGGCAACTGACGAGCGCGGCTTGACTGGAAGCTGCACGGCGACGGTTAACGTCGAAGTGCCGCCTCCGCCACCACAAGCCAGCAAGCTGAGCGAGTGCCAGTTCCCGAACAAGGTGAAGCCGTGGCGCGTGGACAACACCTGCAAGGCCATCCTTGACGATGTTGCACTGCGTATGCAGCGCGAACCGGATGCCAAGCTGGTGATCGTTGGCCAGGCCGATCCGGATGAGAAGGAAGCCACGCGGCTGGCAGCCGAGCGCGCGATCAACTCGAAGTCGTACCTGACTGGCGGCGAAGCCAAGCAGGCCATCGACCCGAGCCGTATCGAAGTGCGTACCGGCACCGGCGGCGGACGTCGTGCCGAGTACTACGTCGTGCCGGCGGGCGCCACCTTCAGCGAAACCGGGACTACGGTTGTGGACGAAAGCGCAGTGAAGGTTCGCACCGATAAGCACCCGGCACCAGCGAAGAAGAAGGCGGCTCCGAAAACTACACCGCAGGGCTAAGCCTTTGAGCTAACCCTTTGATTACCTTACTTCAGGCCGATCGGTCATGACCGATCGGCCTTTTGTTATCTTAGGTAGTTAGGAGACAATCCCCCGCGGAATCCTGTGCCTCCGCGGGAATTTGGGGCGACAATAAATGACCGTTACGGGGATGGAGGAATCCACGACTGGGCGTATTCTCATCACAAGGGAGCGCAGGTCGACAAATTGGGGAGAGGGGAAACATAGCGTGATCAGGGTAAGTACGTTGGGGTTCTTGAAACGCTTTCTTGTGGTTATTTGCTGGTTGCTGCTGGCACAAGCAGCATTGGCTGGACAGTGGTCGGTCTTAGGCCCCGATGGGGGAAATGCCCGTAGCTTAACCTACGATCCGAAGAACCCGGATCGGATTTTCCTGGGCACCAGCGCAGGCGAGTTGTTCGTTTCGAATGATGGGGGCAGCAGTTGGTCGTTTGCCACTCATTTGGGAGCGGGATTCAGTCACGTTCTGGATCACGTGGTTTTTGATCCTAGCGACAGCAATACGATGTATGTGGCTGCGTGGGATGCAGACGATCTCGGCGGCGATCTGTTCCGCAGCCATGATGGTGGCAAGACCTGGGAAGTGCTTTCCAGTGCGCATGGCAAGTCGATTCGTGCCATGGCGGTTTCTCCCTCCAATCCCAAGACTATTGTTTTTGGAGCACTCGACGGCGTGTATCGCAGCGATGATGGCGGCGACAGCTTCCGCCGGATTTCGCCCGCGAATCACAACGAGCTGAAGAATTTTGAATCGATCGCGGTTGATCCCCAGAATCCGGATGTGGTGTATGCCGGAACCTGGCACCTGCCGTGGAAGACGGAAGACGGCGGACGCAACTGGAAGCAGATCAAACAGGGCGTGATCGATGATTCGGACGTGTTCTCCATCATTGTCGATCCCAAGAATCCTTC
Source organism: Terriglobales bacterium (assembly GCA_035624455.1). Taxonomy (NCBI): domain Bacteria; kingdom Pseudomonadati; phylum Acidobacteriota; class Terriglobia; order Terriglobales; species Terriglobales bacterium. The sequence continues at coordinate 5,297 of DASPRM010000124.1, read as the reverse complement.
CGTGGTTTATGCCAGCGCTTGCTCCGGTATCTACCGCAGTGAAAGCGCCGGGAACCTGTTCCACAAGATCCAGGGAATTCCATTTTCGGCGCGGCGCACCCGCGTACTGCAGCAGGACCTCAGCAATGAAGCGGTGGTCTACGCAGGCACAACCGAGGGCGTCTGGCGGACAATGGATTCCGGCAAGACCTGGAAACAGATCAGCAGCCCGAGTGTCGTAGTCAACGACATTATGGTCGATCCGCGCAATCCGGCGCGCGTGCTGCTGGCTACGGACCGCACCGGCGTGCTGATCAGCAGCGACAATGGGGCTACCTTCCGTGCTTCCAATCATGGCTTCGTATACCGCAAGGTAACGGCGGTGGTTGTCGATCACGAGAATCCGTCGCACATCTATGTATCGGTGATCAACGACCAAGAGCACGGCGGGGTTTTCATGTCGCAGGACCGCGGCCAGACCTGGCAACAGATCAGCGCCGGGCTTGGCGGTCGCGATGTGTTTACTCTCAACCAGACGGCGAACGGCGAACTGGTCGCGGGCACCACCAAGGGTGTCTTTCTGCGCGATCCCAAGGATGCTACCTGGAAGCCGATCAACAGCGTGCTGAACGAAAAGATGGTCACGGTTCAGACGCGTCCCAGCAGCAAGTCGAAGTTCAAGAACACAGCAGCAACTACGCAGACTAAGCGCGAAGTTTTCAAGGGCGAAATCAGCAGCCGCGTGTCGCAGGTAAAGATGGTTTCCGATCACTGGTATGCGGCAGCGGCTCAGGGCCTGTTCCAGTCGAAGGATCAGGGCAGGACCTGGCGAGGCGGCCCGGTGCTGGGCGAAATCAACTTCACTGCCGTGGACGCAATGAACCAGACGGTGGTTGCGAGCAATGTCTCCAAACTGGTGCTCTCGAAAGACGGCGGCGATTCATGGACAAATGTCCAACTGCCTCCCTACGTGAACGCTGTGTTCGCTGCGGCTCTGGATCCGGCAGGGGCAATCTGGATCACGACTCGTATGGGCGCGTTCCGCAGCAAGAACGAGGGCGCAACCTGGGATCACGTCATGGCGGGCAATCCGGTGGCGAACCTGTCGTTCGTCACTTATGACGCCGAGGGCAACAAACTGGTGGGGTTGAATGATGCCCGCAACCAGATCTTCACCAGCCAGGATGGCGGAGAAACCTGGAAACTCTCGCAAGCCTCGCGGTGGACGCTGCGCAATCTCGTAGTTGCGCGCGGCCGCCTTTTCGCCGCCACCGATTTCAGCGGCCTGGTAAGTGCTGATGAAGAATCTTCTGCTGACGCGCCGAAAGTGGGCGGTGGTGGAGGTTCGCAGAGGTAAGTAACTCCAACCGGTGTTCACTGGCCCGATACCGTGGTTACGAAAAAAATACCCGGTACCGGGCCATCTTCTTTTATAAGTGATTGAATCCACAAAACTTGTTTTGGAAATCCACTTGCCCTAAATAAGAGTGATCCAGCAAATGGGGGGAGGTTTCATGAGGGTCAAATCAGGGCTTACAGTGTTTCTGGTAGCGACGCTTATCTTGATCATTGCCGGCTGTAGCAGCGCTCCATCAAATTCGAGCGGTCCAAACAAGCTGGTGACAGCGGATTCGAATGGAAACCAGAATGCGCCTTTCAGCCAGGATTCCGACAAGTCCAAGAAGAGCTTTCTGTCATTCGGGCAGCCGGAGAACGTTACGATTCCGGCCGGCATCGCGATCACAGTGCGGCTGCAGAACTCGATTTCAAGCGCCAGCGCGCATTCCGGCGAGAGCTTCGATGCAGTGCTTGATCAGCCGTTGGTGATCGAAGGCAAGACGCTTGCCGGTAAAGGCGCAGAGGTCAAGGGACGCGTCGTGGATGCGAAACAGTCAGGCCGCCTGCATTCTTCGGGGTATTTGAGATTGACGCTGGCCTCGCTGCAGCTGAACGGCAAGATGACTCCGGTGCAGACCTCAACCGTTTTTGCCAAAGGGGCAAATCACAATAAGCGCAACCTGGCGTTAATTGGTGGAGGCACCGGCGCGGGGGCGCTGATTGGCGGCCTTGCCGGCGGCGGCAAAGGAGCCTTGATCGGCGCTGCTGCAGGCGCGGGCGCAGGCACAGCAGGGGCATATGCGACCGGCAAGAAGGATGTCAGCTTCGGAGCCGAGCAGCGCGTGACGTTCCGGCTAACGCAGCCAGTGACAGCGCAGCCTCTGACCAGCAAAAGCTAAGCGAACCAGGAGTGCTCCCAGGTCTCGGAAAAGCGCGAGACCTGGGGCACCCGGCACCCAATGGGCAACCCGCCCGAATCAAGCTCTTGGACTCGATGAATTAGGGCTAAGAACGTCGCCACGCGTCAGACCTCTCAAACGTAACCAAGTTCGGACAGAGATGGCGACGTTTACTGCAAGAGCGACGATGCACGCCGAAAAGAATAGGTAATCACTCAGTTCGAAGTGCTCTGTGGACCATAGGGCAGATATTAGCGCGTAAACGGCGCCTCCAGCTGCGATGAAATACAGAGTGGCACGCAAGAGCCAGGCGGGTCCAACATATCGTGAATCCTTTCCGCTATATCCCCCGACCCATAGTCCGGTTCCTATCAGTGTTAATCCATAGAGGCTCGCGATCCACATGCCAGGCTTTCGCGGATGATCGAGAAGCAGGGCAACAGGGTCCCGCAAGAACAGAAGCATGCCGACCACAACGTCAAACAACCCAGAGAATAATCGAGTCTTGAACCCTACCGGTTGGTTTTTCATAGGATTACTTTCATTGTGAGCAACACTTCAAGCACACCATTTTGTACAGGTGAACGTAATTGCCAGTCAGACTCTCCGCAATCGGACGCTCTTCACCCCCACTGGCATACCAATCCGGAAGGGAACCGGACAAGTAGTGTTGCCAAGGCTTATATGGAGCGTGAGCCACGGAATCCTGCAGAGAGTGCAGTCCCTGCGCGAAAGCATTCAGATCACAAGAAGCAATACCCTTATCTAAAGCGCTGAATTCGTTAGGACCAGGGAAATGGACTCCGGGCTTCTTCCACGCTCGTCCGAAGAAGTTGATGTTGACGAGTATGTCCTTAACCCAGTTACGACTGTACACATCTTGTCCCGCAGTTGCCGAAGCAAGGCTCTTCGCTTCGGCCACGCACTTTGGCCCGAACTCCCTTAGCGCCACACCGTATGTAATGTCGTAGTGAACTTCTTTCGAAAATAATCCGAGTGGATCCGTGAAGAATGTCGGTCGATTGTTCACGTACCCGTAGAGGTTGTATCCGCTTTCAAACCGAATTGGATCTTCGCTGATGAACTTGCTGATATTGGGGTCGTAGTATCGGGCGCGATAGTAGTAGAGCCCCGTCTCCTGATCGAATTCCCTCGCTGTATAACGGTATGAATTCACCACAGCGCCGCTGTATGCGGAGAGATTTCCAAACGCCCCATAGGTGTAAGTGCTAGCGCTTGCCCCTGCGGAGTCGGTTAGGGATGTAATGGACCCAAGCCCATCTGCATTGTAGAAGTTCAGAGAGGTGCCACTTCGCCCCAGCGGTTCGTCGATATTAATGCCCGGCGTGTAGCGAGCGACGAAAGTGCCTGACGCATTCGTTTCCTCGATCAAGTTGTCGCCGTCGTAAGTGTAGTTCGTGGTCCCGAATTTCATCCACCTTTGACTTAGCGATTCCGGCGCTTCACCGTTTTACTTTTGAGGGATCGTAGCTCCTCCAAATAATACTGGAAATCTGCAGTGGGATGTCACTGCGAACCCGTATCGCGCGAATCGGTTCTCGTCTTACTTCTCCTCTGCTCCAGTAAAAGTACATGTCCTCGCCCCAGAAGCCATGTGCTTCCGGAGAAAGCGCGTCGCCACTCTCTGTGACCAGTCTTACCTCCGGTACACATCGCTCGCCATTCGTCGCGATTATCTCTGCGCGTTCGCTGCGTTGATGTGGTGTGTCGATGTGGAAGCTAAACTCCTCAGCCGGATCCTTCCAGTCGAGCGGTTTTGATGGATGCAGTTCAATCCAATCCTTGCCAATCGTCGTAGGAGCGGAGACCGGAACCTCAGTGTACCGGTCTCTACACCCAACCATCAGGACGAGAGCAGCAAGCACCATCAAAAACTTTCCTTTCATTTGCCCACCTGCGGATGCGGCACCCAGCCGGTTACGAGTCCAGGTGTATGCCCGAGACCATAATCAATGTCGTCCGGCATGGTCACGAATGGGCTGCTTTCGAAAACCAGATCGATTCCGATTGATCTAAGCCCCGTTACCAGAGGGTCACCACAGTTTCTCGACAAAACGTTGTAGTTCCCTTTAAAGCCGTTTAGATATTTAGCTAGCCTAGTCTCTTGATCTCCAGTGAGATTCAAAACGTACCCGAGTCCAGAACGGAACTTCGTGTTTTTGTCGATGAACGGGGTCGGCGGAGTTTCAACATCCATCTTGCCCGGCTTACAGCACTTATTTGCTACCGAATTTCCGGGGCCAGGGCCCCATGAATATGACGTTCCATTGATGATTACCGAAACGTGTCCGAAGGACGATTCTCCACTTCCAACGGGGTTCCAAATGATTACCTCCGTGTATAGGCCCGTGGGATCAACGAGGTTGGACGGACTGTTATCAACATACCGATAGACGTTCGTTCCGCCCAAGAAACTGATCGGGTCTTCGCTTATGAACCTTCCTGTACTCCGATCGTAGTAGCGCGCTCTGTAGTTGTAGATTCCCGTCTCGGAGTCGAATTCACGCCCGGTGTAGCGCAACGGATTGGTCGCGGTTCCGGTTGAAGCTGTCAGATTGCCAAAGGAATCGTAGCTGTATGTATTCGCCAGTCCCCCGGAGGCATTGCTTAAGGAAGTGACCGAATCGAGGCCGTCGGCTTCGTAATAGCTCGTTGTGTTGGAGCGAAGCTCCGACAATTGTTCATCCAGGAATTGCCCATGCGTGTAGCGGGCCAAAACATTCCCCGCAGCATCCACCTCTTCCAGGAGCGCAGGTCCGTCATAGAGGTAGTTGGTGGGTTCAGGGACCACGGCAGTCCTCAGAACTGCGGAAGATTAGTACTAATCATCTTGAGCACGCGCTCTGACGCTTCACGCGTTTTGCCGTTACTCCAAGACGGAATCACGGCAACACACTTCACATTCGAAGCACAGTTCAGATCCGTTGCGGTGCCCCCTAGCCCCCCGGCGGGCAAGTCTGCATGCGAGTCAAAGATCACAATGTCGGGCTGCTGCGCGCCAATGGTCGCCAACCCATCTCGGTAGCTCTTGAATTCCAATGTGGCAATCATGATGGGGCT
>DASPRM010000123.1 GCA_035624455.1 Terriglobales bacterium | reverse complement strand
TTGCCGATCACTCATCCGGGTAGCTTTCGGAAGATGCTGCTGGAGCAATTGGTGCGGAAGGCGGGAATCAAGAAATATCACTTGCTGGACGGGGACGCTGCCGATCCGGCTGAGGTTTTAATGCGGGTTGGCCGGGAGTTGGCCTCCGCACCCGTCGACGTGGCCTTTCTTGGGGTTGGCGAGAATGGACATATCGCTTTCAACGACCCTCCGGCAAACTTCAGCACGGAGGAACCGTACCTTATCGTGAACCTCGATGAGGCGTGCCGGCGACAGCAGGTTGGCGAGGCCTGGTTCGCTGATGTCTCGGTCGTGCCCAGGCAGGCGATTTCAATGTCCGTGCAGCAGATACTGAAGAGCAAGGAAATCCTCGCGGTTGTGCCCGATGCTCGTAAGGCACAGGCGGTGAGGGCGTGTTTCGAAGGCGAAATCAGCCCGATGGCACCCGCGTCCATCCTCCGTACGCACCGAAACGCAACGCTGTATCTGGATAAGAATTCCGCATCGTTGCTAAGTCCGGCTTTGCGGAACCAGCTCAACCAGTCGCAAGTGATGGTCAGTTAGTGCGAGGACCACCGCAATTCCCGTGAGCGAAGTTGTTCAAGAAACCCGCTAAGCCCGAGCTGGCTGCCTTGCCAAGAGCAAATGCTGGAAGCACCGCGCATAAGTCGTCTCCTACCATTATTCCTGCTTTGCGATGGTGGATTGGCGGACTATTGTTTGCGTCGACGGTGATCAACTACATCGACCGACAAACACTGTCCCTGCTTGCCCCCTACTTGAAATCGCAGTACCGCTGGAGCAACAGCGATTATGCCAATCTGGTGATTGCCTTTCGAATCGCATACTCAGCCGGGCAAACCGTGTTTGGCAGGGTGATGGATCGCATCGGCACACGGCGCGGCCTGAGTCTCACGGTCGCCGGGTACTCGATTGTGTCGATCACCACGTCTCTGGCGCGCGGGTTAGGAAGCTTCATGGGATTCCGGTTTCTGCTGGGCGCGGGGGAATCGGCGAACTGGCCGGGTGCGATTAAGGCGGTAGCGGAGTGGTTTCCGATGCGGGAGCGTGGACTGGCTACGGCACTGTTCGACAGTGGTTCCTCGATCGGTGGCGCCATCGCCCCTTTCCTCGTCCTGCCCATCTACTTCAGATGGGGATGGCGGCCCGCGTTCATGATCCCGGGTATGCTCGGATTTCTCTGGCTCATGGTCTGGCGGCGGCTCTACTATCCGCCGGAAGCGCATCCCCACGTCAGCCCGGCGGAACGGGAGATGATTCTCGCGGAAAAATCCGAACTGCAGGCCCAGCCCGCAAGCACCGCGCCAATGCGCTGGCTCGACCTGCTGAGACTGCCGCAAACCTGGGGGACGATCGTGGCCAAGACGTTCACCGATCCGGTGTGGTTCTTCATTACCGACTGGTTCCCCATCTACCTGGTGGGGAAAGGAATTGAACTAAGGAACGGCCTGATAGCGGTGTGGATACCTTTTATCGCCGCCGATCTGGGAAACTTCTTCGGCGGCGGCATGTCGGGATTCCTGATCAAGCGCGGCTGGCCGCTGGGTGTGGCGCGCAAGGCTCTGGTGGTGTTCGGCGGAATCGGAGTTACTTTGCTCATCCCCACAATCCTCAGCACGAACCTGCGCCTCATCACCTTGCTGTTCGCCATGGCTACGTTTTCCTATGCCTCATTCAGCACCATCGCCAACGTGCTGCCCTCGGACCTTTACCACGGGGATTCAGTCGCATCCGTCAGCGGGTTGAGCGGCACGGGTGCGGGCGTCGGGACCATTGTTGCGTTCAAACTCATAGGCTATTTTTCGGATATGCGGCAGGCAACCGCTACGCATGTCTTTGATCCGATTGTGGTGGCGGCAGGATTGCTTCCGTTCCTGGGGATGATTCTGGTATTGCTGCTCGTGCGCAACACGCAAGCCACAGAGGCAGGCCGGGTGCGACGCCTTTGAAGCTTGGGCCAGAAGTGGGGAGCTTGATGAGTAGTGTGCGTGTCTTAGTTGGCGAGGAGATATGGGTTACAGTCCTTTGGAGTTAAACGGCAAGGTGGCGGTTGTCATTGGCGGGAGTTCCGGAATCGGCCAGACCCTGGCCCGCGGCCTCGCCCAGGCGGGGGCTGACGTGGTGCCCAGTGCCCGGCGCCTCGATCGGGTGAAGGCGGTTGCGAACGAAATCGAATCGCTGGGCCGTCGGTCCCTCGCCGCTACCGCAGACGTTACTGTCCGGGGCTCTCTGGAAAAGCTGCTCCAAACCACGGTGGAAGCGTTTGGGACAGTAGATATTCTTGTCAATTGTGTCGGCTTCACCCAGCGGGCGCCCACGCTCGACTTTCCGGAGGCGGATTGGAATCGGCTCATCGATACCAACCTCACCGGCACCCTGCGAGCATGCCAGGTTTTTGGGCGTCACATGATCGAGCGCGGCTACGGCCGCATCATTAATATCGCTTCCATGGGTGCATTCCTCGCTTTGTACGAGGTATCAGCGTACTGTGCCAGCAAAGCAGGCATTTCATCGCTGACGAGATCGTTG
>DASPRM010000122.1 GCA_035624455.1 Terriglobales bacterium | reverse complement strand
ATCCAGTGCGGATTCTGCTGGGTTTTGCACATTGAGAGTGGGTTCCCGGATAGGGAATATGCGGTTGGGAGGTAGCTCATATAAGCAAAACATGCGCCAAGAGCGGCTTTTGCCCAGAATGAAATTCTGGGTTTGCCCCAGTTTGGGGCAGCGGGCTGTGGATGAGCTGCACTTGGTTGAAAACAAACTACATAAAAGGGGCAGATTCATTCTTGACGGAAAAGCAGGGGAGAGTAAAAAGACAATCGTTCTTTGACAGCCTCTGAATTTTCCCGGTTGGTGCGGCGTACCGGGGCTGAAGCTTAGTCACCCGTTTTTGGTTCTCGAGACTGGGGATGGGAAGGTTAAGCGACGGTCTTTAGCAAAGCGCTGGTTGAGGAGAATGAGAGACGTAGTCAAGAGCAGGATAGGGTCCCGAGGAGTCGAGCTGGTTTATCCGGTTGGTGGTGAGCCCGGAGCCCAAGCGAAATCGGCGTGATCATACTGGCAACAGGGGTCAGGCAGAGGTGAGCGAGGGTCTAAAGCGAGCGGCTGGCCGAGAAGAACGAGCCTGACAGAAAACCTTGGGACCCTTAATTACTTTAGCCCTCAAGAATCAGTAGTCGGCCGCAAGAGTCCACGTTCACCTCCTCAGCTATTTCCGCGCTGCTGCAGCCCAGTGGTCGCCAAGTTGGTCTCGTGTTCCTTCCTATCTTTGCCGTGGTGGGCTTGGGCCGGAAGGGCTTACCTCAGGAAAAACCAATACGCCAACAGCGCGATCAGAAAAACTCCGCCGCCGATTTTCGCCTTGCAAGTGGTGCAGCTGCGCACATGGTTCAGCTGGGTAATTCTGTGTTCATGGAAATTCGATTCCATGGAGGGCAGGATAGCAGGTCTTCCAGTGGATATTGACTTCGAACTGCAGATCCCGCGCTCGCTATTCGCTTACTCGTGATGACAATCATTGAAAGTGTAAGACTCCCCATTCCCCCTGCGATCAGTGATTTGCAGCGCGGAAACTATCTGCCCAGTTTGGGGTTTGTATTGACATAAAGCGGCGGATGCGCCGCAGGGTCGAGGATTGGAGGGCCCGATGATTACGAAATTCAAGTCGATCAGGAGGTGGGCAGTACTGGGTCTGCTGGGCGTGATGCTCAGTTTAAGTGGCGCGGCATTTGCCGAGGATCATGATCACGATTGGGACCATCGTCATCGTGTGTATGACCGAGACGATTGGCGGCATCGCCAGGAGCGCGAGGAATGGCGGCGTTACAACTACGACCATGACCGCGATTACTGGCGTCACCATGATCGTGACGATTGGCGTTGGCGGCAGGAGTACTGGCAACGCTATCACGTCTGGCCGCGGTAAGTAGCTTCTCTGATCGCGCGACTAAGGGCTGCGAAAAGCAGCCCTTTTCGTTTGCGGCAGCAAAAAGAATTCTTCGTTGCGCTCGGGATTTCGCCTCACACCCCAAGGAGCGGATAATGGTCTCGTCGGGGACCCCGGATCTGGGGACTTCCCCTCACGCCCAAAACGGCTCAAGTTCTCGCGATGTCAATGAGTGCTTGAGAGAGGGCTTGGTCCTGCTCGGGGAAAACTGTGCGCAGATCGATGAGCAGGCGACCTTCGTCAACCCGGGCAATGATGGGTGGATCATTGAGGCGCAGACGTGATGCCAGATCCCCCGCGCTCATGCTCGTCAAAGCAATAGCCAGAAGGCGGGTGGGCAGAGTGGAAGCGGGCGCGGCGCCGCCACCGACCACCGACTCCCCATCGATCGTTTCCGCCGTCAGGCTGGGCGCGGAAGGTTTGAGCAGAGTGAGGACGACTTCGATTCGACGGGCGATATCCGCCAGCGGCACACGCATCAGGCGAATGGCGGGGATGGCATCGTAATCCTGGCGCAGGTATGCGAGCAGGGTGGCTTCCAGGGCGGCGTACGTAAGCTTGTCGACACGCAAAGCGCGGAACAGGGGATTAGAGCGGATGCGCGCGACCAGATCCTTCCGGCCGCTGATGATTCCGGCCTGTGGCCCGCCGAGCAGCTTGTCACCGCTATAAGTCAGAATGTCGATGCCTGCCTGAAGACTCTCGGTTACGCCAGGCTCGCCCTGGATTCCGACGGAGCGAAGGTCAAACAGCGCGCCACTGCCCAGGTCCTCCATCACGGGGATGCCATGGCTGCGTCCCAGCGCAACCAGCTCTTCCAGGGCGGGCTGTTCGGTGAAGCCAGTGATCTGAAAATTTGATCGGTGGACACGCAGAAGCAGGCGAGTGCGTTCACCGATGGCGCGCTCATAATCCGAAATGCGCGTACGATTCGTGGTCCCGACTTCTTTCAGGACGGCGTGCGATTTTGCCATCACGTCGGGAATGCGAAAGGAGCCTCCGATCTCAACCAACTCACCCCGCGAAACAATGACCTCGAATCCGTCGGCCAGCGTGTTAAGGGCAAGAAATACGGCAGCGGCATTGTTGTTGACCACAATGGTGGAGATGGGTGCGGCAGTGCTTCCTGCCGCCAGCAAGCGCGCAAACAGTCGATCTGCGTGGACGTCGCGCTTGCCACGCTCTCCCGCCTCGAGGTTGAATTCAAGATTGGAGTAGGTTCTCGCTGTCTGCTGGATGTTTTCCAGCGCAGCTTGCGACAATGGCGCACGTCCAAGATTGGTGTGCAGAATCACCCCGGTGGCATTGATCACGGGGCGAAGAGACTGACGAAGCGACTGCCGTAACTGGCGTTCGACGGCTGCAGCTACACCCGTGAGTGCAAGGTCAACCGTAGCCTGATCGAGGCGGCCAGCCGAGATCTCCTCGCGCAACTTGGCGAGCACTGTCCGGGAGGCCTCGGTTACCGCGGCGTGGCCCTCACGGGCGACCAGAGTCGCTATCTCCGGGTGGCGCAGCAGTTCATCCACCGACGGGAGTTTGCGAAAGAGAGCAGCCTGCTCCGTAAGATTCGTGTTCATTCTCCAGTTCGCTGCAGCAGCTGAAAAAATCCTGCTGTGCCTAAACAGTATTTCATCATGCCCCTCAGCCAATCACCAACCGCTTTCATGCTGGCACGATACAATCGGCTTCTCCTCCGATGCGACGATTACTGCAGATTGTCCCGCTGGGGCTTGTGCTGATCTCGGTAGCCGTGCTCTCCGCACTTACGGCGATGCGCCTGGCCATCCACGGTGGAGAAGTCAGCGTGCCCAACTTCGTGCGCATGGCTTCCAAGGAAGCAGAACGCGCGGCGCAAGCGAAAGGATTACTGCTGCAGATGGAGGGGAAATTCTACAGTCCAGATGTGGCGGAGGGACAGATTATGTCGCAGGTACCGCCAGCAGGAAGCAAAGTGCGGCGGGGCTGGCGGGTACAGCTAGCAGTGAGTCTGGGCCCGCAACGGTCTACTATCCCCGATGTGGTGGGAGAAAGCATGCGCGCGGCGGAGCTCAATCTAAGGCAGCGCGGGCTGGAATTGGGAACTGTAGCGGTGATCGCTTTGCCCGGCATTTCGCCGGACGAAATAGCAGCACAGAGTCCAGCGGCGAACGCGCAGGTAGCGTCGCCCAAAGTAAGCCTGCTGGTCGGCGCTCCAGAGCTGCCGGAGGCGCTGGTGATGCCGAATTTCGTGGGGCGTCCGCTGGTGGAAGCGGCGGCCGCGATCGAGGCCGGGGGACTGAAACTGGGTAAGGTGAGTGGTGCGGACGCAATCGGGCAGCAAATCTTTCCCGAGCCTGCTCCCGAGCCGATTGCGGCTCCTACCATGGTGATCAAGCAATACCCGCCGGCAGGACAGAAGGTTTTTGCCGGCTCGAGTGTCACCCTGGAAGTCAGTCGCTGAGGCAATGGATTTCTTCCTCGGGTAGTCGGTCGGTTTGGCGCCCTTTTGTTTGGGCTTGCTCGAGTTCAGGCGGCGAGGGAAACAGAATGTCGGCGCCGGATAAAAGCACAGATGCGTCGCTTCGCTCAGCATGATCGTCTGTGGTTTAGCGCTGGCGGACACTTGGCATCATTATCATTGCGGCGAAAAAGCCATCGCAGGGATGGATTCCGGGAAATGTTCTTACAGAGGAGCCATCGAGCAGCGAGTCGAGGTCAGGCCAGATCAGCTCACCGGATTGGCGCAGGCGCGTCAGCTCTGGCTTGCAATCGACAAGCCGGAAGTCCGGTTTCTGCCGCAGGACCTCACGCACGACTTCCTCATTCTCTTCCGGCTCCAGGGAACAGCTGCAGTAGAGCAGGCACCCGCCGGGCGAAAGCCGATCCAGTGCCGAGGTGAGAATGGAAATTTGGCGGGAGTGGAGATCGGCAAGATCGTCGAGGGTGAGACGCCACTTTATTTCAGGATGGCGGGCCAGCGTGCCGGTGCCAGAACATGGGACGTCTGCAAGAATGCTGTCGAAAGAAGTTGCAAAAGGCAGCCGGGTAACATCGGCCGCAACGATTCGGATGCGGTCGCGGACTGCGAGCGAGGAAGACAAATGGGCTACTCGCGCCTGCATGGCGGAGGCCCGCTGGGGATGCAACTCGGCGGCGATCACTTGAGCGTTGGGGTTGCGGGCAGCCAGCAGAATTGTCTTGCCTCCGGGCGCGGCGCAGCAATCCAGGATGCGATTTCCGGCCGCGACCACGTGAGCGACGAGCTGTGAGCCTTCATCCTGTATCGTGATGCGACCGTCACGGAAAGCCGTGGTCGAGGTGACATCGCCGGCGACGATGCGACGTGCGGATTGCATCAGAAGCCCCGGCGAAATCTCAATGCCCGCCCCCATCAGCTCACGCTCAGCCGAAGGATCGAGCAATCGAATAGATGTGGGCGGCACCTTCTGATCGTAGGCGCAGATGGCGGCAGCTCGTTCCAAGCCATAGCGGACCGCCCAGCGGTCGACCAGCCAGAGAGGATGAGCGTAAATTTGAACAAGATCGGGGACGGTCGTTGGCCCAGGAGCCAGCACTGGTTCGGCGGAGATCGGGTTGGCTGCGAGCTTGCGCAGAACGGCATTTACGAATGGCGCAGCTGAGCGCTTACGTTTCCGCTTAACCAGCTCCACGCTATCGTTCACCGAAGCGTGGGCAGGAATGCGTTGTAAAAACATGATCTGATACACAGCCAGGCGCAACGCCAGCAACACCTCGGGGTCGAGTTTCGCGACCGGCTTGGAGACCAGATCAGCCAATGTGTGGTCGAGCCGGGACTGCCAGCGGAGCACTCCCATCACCAGCTCTGTGCATAGGGCGCGGTCCGCAGAAGAGAGGTGGGCGAGACGCGCAGAATTCAGCAGCTCGGACGCGTAGGCCTTCTGCTGCTCAACCTTGAGCAGGATATCGAATGCCGCAGATCGGGCCGGGCTTAACAATTTTGAGGACCCGATCTGCGATCCGCCGTGTAAGAGAGGCGCTGAGCGTGTGGCATGTCAGAATTCAGGCTTGGGTTTTTGCGGGCGCAGATTCTGTCGCCGGCTGACCCAATTTCTCGGCTGGTTTGGGACGATAACCATTGATGAAATCCTTAATCGACATGCGCTTCTTGCCTTCGGGCTGAACCTCAAGCAGTTCTATCGCTGTTGATCCTCCACATCCCACCAGCAGACGGTCTGATTCGAGCTTGAGCAGTGCGGGCTCGAGTTCGACTGACGCCTTTGCTAATGGCCTTGCTGCCGTGATGGTGAGATGCTTACCGCGAAAGATGGTGAAAATACCCGGCCAGGGCTGGAATCCGCGCAGGCGATTGCAGATCTCGGTTGCCGTCATCTGGAAATCAATGAGTCCGTCTTCCTTTTTCAGGATCGGCGCCAGACTGGATTGCGAGTGATCCTGCGGATGTGGTTGGATTTTGCCCTGCTCCAGGGCAGGCAGGGTTTCGACCATCAGCTCGGCTCCGATTTCGGCGAGACGCGGAGCGAGTGTGACGGCGGTGTCTTCGGGTGCGATGGGCAATTGGCGTTGAAGCAAAATGTCGCCCGTATCAAGACCTGCATCGATGCGCATGGTGGTTACACCGGCGACGGTCTCGCCCATAGCGATTGCCCATTGGATGGGCGCGGCTCCCCGGTATTTAGGCAGGAGCGAAGCATGCAGATTGATATTGCCGAGTGGAGGGAGGTCGATCATCCATTGCGGGATGATGCGGCCGTAGCCCACCACCACAATCGCCGCAGGCTGGATGGAGTCGAGCTGGGCGCGAAATTCCTGATTGTTCTTGATTCTGTCCGGCTGCGTGATTGGAAGGCCCCGCTCGAGTGCAAGCTGTTTCACCGGCGAAGACGAGAGCTCCAACCCACGGCCGCTGGGACGGTCTGGCTGCGTGACCACCAGACGAATGCTGAAACCGTGGTCCAGAAGCGCGCGCAGCGTAGGTACGGCGAATTGCGGGGTGCCGCAGAAGACTAGATCCATCATGGTTGATTGTAGATGGCCGCGAGGAAGATGAACCCGGAAATGGAGCCTATTTCCACTCGCCGGCTTTTTCCAATTTGCGAATCTTGCGCCGGATCAGATCGCGTTTCAGCGCGCTGATGCGATGGATATAGAGCTTGCCGTTGAGATGATCGGTTTCGTGCTGCAGGGCACGCGCCAGAAGGTCTTCTCCCGTGCGCTCGAACCACTGGCCTGTAATATCCTGGGCGCGCACGGTGCAGGAGCGTGCGCGAGTCACGTTCTCGCGAAACTCAGGAATGCTGAGGCAGCCCTCGTTCTGGGTTATGCGGCCTTCGGTGTGAATGATTTCCGGGTTCACGAGCACCAGCCTGGCCTCGGGGTCTTCCTTGAAAGTCACATCGATTACGGCAACACGCTTGGAGATACCGATCTGCGGAGCCGCGAGGCCGACGCCGTGCGCGGCGTACATGGACTCGAACATCTCTTCAATCAGCTTCTTAAGATCGCCGTCGAAAACGGTAACCGGAGCCGCGGGTTTTTCCAGAACCGGATCGCCAAATTTAACGATGGGGTGAATCATTCAGAATTTTCGCAGCTGTTGCTTGTAGGCTTCGAAATTACGCAAGGTTTCTTGCATGGAATCGCCGCCGAATTTTTCCAAGGCGCAGCGCGCCAGCACGAGGGCGACCATGGCCTCAGCCCCAACGCCCGCCGCCGGAACAACACACACGTCAGAGCGCTCGTAAGCCGCTTTTACCGGTTCCCGAGTGGCGAAATCCACCGAGGCCAGTGGCCGTCGCAGCGTGGAAATCGGCTTGAGGTAGCCGCGAACGATGATGTCCTCGCCATTGGAAACGCCGCCTTCAATTCCGCCGGCGCGATTGGAGCTGCGGGTGAAGCCGGTGAAATTTCCGCCCGCGTTCTCTTCCGTTCCGCCTCTGTAACCTATTTCATCATGCACGGCGGAGCCGGGGGAAGCAGCCGCGGTCACTCCAGAGCCGATCTCCACTGCTTTTACCGCCTGTAGCGACATGACCGCGGCCGCCAGGAGGGCATCGAGCCGCTCATCCCAATTGATGTAAGTGCCGAGACCGGGGGGAACGTTGTGGGCGCGCACCTCAAAGACGCCGCCTACGGAATCACCGGTCTTCAGAACCGCGTCGACCTCGGATTTCATCCGCTGCTCGGCATCGGGGTCGGCGCAGTTAAGCAACACCTCGTCTTTGCCGTATAGAGCGCGAATCTCCTCCCAGCCGACGTCATTGGCGAGAATGGCATTCCCCACGGCGACAACGTGACTAAGTACTTCGATGCCCAATTCGCGTAAAAAGAGTTTGGCAATCGCACCCACCGCGACCCGGGCGGCTGATTCCCGCGCCGAGGCACGCTCCAGGACATAGCGGGCTTCGGGGAAGTTATATTTGAGCGCACCCGCAAGGTCGGCGTGGCCGGGACGCGGAGAAGCGACGCGTTTGTGTTGAGCGGGGTCTCCAGGCGTGACCGGCAAGGCATCAGTCCAGTTTTTCCAGTCACGATTTTCGATCAGGATGGCAATCGGAGAGGCGATGGTGTGCCCATGACGCACACCGGAGAGAATGTGGGCGCAGTCGCGCTCGATGCGCATGCGTCCGCCGCGGCCGTAGCCTTGCTGGCGGCGCCAGAGGTCGCGATCAATGAAGGCAAGGTCAACGGCCAGCCCGGCCGGGATGCCCGACAGAAGCGCGATCAGGGCCTCGCCGTGAGATTCTCCCGCTGTCGAGAAACGCAGCATTTTCAGCAGATTGGGATAGTAATGACTTCCCCGACCGAATTGTATCCGATGCAGCCGATGGCGTGCGCCGGTGGCTGACTTCGGCTTCAGGCAGCCTGCTCGCCGACTGCCATTGCAGCGAGCGTCTTCAGGTCTTTGACCTCCAGGTCTGGAGCCTGTGACGGGGCCGGACGGCTGCCAAAGAGAGTTGTGCCTGGCCGTCGATTGACCCACACGGTGGCGAGTCCCAGGGATTTCGCTGGTATTACGTCGTGCCAGACGCTCTGGCCAATATGAAGAATTCGATCGCGGGGAAGGCCGATGCGTTCTGTTTTCAGCGCGAGCTCAAATATTTTTGGCGATGGCTTATAGGCCCGCGCCTGCTGGGCTGTGATGACGTGATCGAAGGCGACATCAAGATGGCGCGCAGTTCCGGCAAAAAGGTCGTCATCTGTGTTCGAGATGATTGCGAGCTGGTAACGCGATTTGAGCTGCCTGAGTGCGGGAACGCTGTCGGCGTACGGAGGCCAGTCAGGAAGCGAGCGGGGCAAAGCGTCAAGTTCGGAGGCATCGAGTGAACAAGCCAGCCGGGCGGCAAACTTCTCCGTGACGGAGCGAAGCACTTCGCGGTAGGTCTTGTATTCTCCCTGCTCTTCCTGCGACTCGAGAGCGCCGTAAAGTTCCAGGATGCCGGCATCCGTCAGATTTCGACGATGAGCGCTCAGGATCGGACGTAAGGCGGCCAGAATGCCGGTTTCCCAATCGACAATGGTTCCGTAGCAGTCAAACGTGAGACACTCGAAACGCGAGAAGTCGAGCATGGAGACAGTCTAGCAGTAGGGACGGTGTTTCCCCTTGGGGACTTATGCACCTGCAATTGCTTGAATCCTGATGTTGGTGTTGAAGGTTGAAAGAGACCAACTGCAGATCCCTCGTCGGGCTGACGCCCTCCTCGTGACGACAAACTAAGGTTCACGTAGTGCGGAATCGCTATCATCCAGCGTCAACTATTACTTGGTCGCATTTTCCGGCGCAGCTGCGCAAGCTTCCTGCGTGCCTGGCTCAGCAGTTTGCCTGGCGCCCTTCCCCGTGCCGTTGTCGTTGTCCTTGTCCTTGGCCTGAGGGCAGGCTTGCGGCGCCTCGGTTTGCGCGACTTCCGAATGCTTGCCATTATCCGCGGGCTTGGGATTGAGAAACTTTGCGGGATCGAGCAGTGGTCGTCCCAAAGCTGAGTTGTAGCCTGCCCAGGCGTCCTCGTTAAGAGCCTGGCGCTCGAACTGCGCCCGCATGCTCTCCATTTTCGAATCCAGGTCATCCAGGTAATGGAGCATGAGCGCCTCGGGGAACATCGGCAGCTTGGGGGATCCAAATTCGTACTGACCATGGTGGCTGATGATCATGTGCTCGATCAAGGTCTTGAGCTCAGGGGGGAAACCGGGAAGCTGCTCGAGCTTGGACTGCAGCATCTCCAGTTCGATGATCATGTGCCCCAGGAGCTGGCCGCGCGTGGTGTAGGAGAACGAACGGGCATAGGAGAGCTCGTGCAGCTTGCCAATGTCGTGGAGGAAGGCGCCGGTGAGCAGGAGATCGCGATCGATCTGGGGATAATTTCGGGCGGCAAGCTCGCACAACTGAAACAGCGAGACCACGTGCACCAGAAGTCCGCCGATGTAGGCGTGATGGAGCGTCTTGGCCGCAGGCGCAGTCTTGTAGGCCTGAGCGATCTCGGGGTCGTTGATGAAGGCTTGGAGCAGCGCTTTCAGATTCTGGTTGCGGAAGCCGCCGACATAATCCACCAGCGTAGCCCACAACTGCTCGACGTCCTTATCGGTCTTGGGCAGGTAGTCGGCGTAGTCAATCTCGTTTTCATCCAGCCGGCGGAGTTTATGGATCGTCAGCTGAAAGTGGTTGTTGTACTTATTCAACAGGCCTTTGACCTTGATGAAATCGTCCTGCTCAAAGCAATCAAGGTAGAGCTGTACGTTGTCCCAGACCTTGGCTTCGAGCTGACCCGTCCGGTCAGCAAGTGTGAGGGCGATAAAAAGGTCCCCGGACTTTTTAGGTTTGATCTGCTTGGAACAAACTACGAAGCAGGAAGTAATGGTCTTGTTCTCCTGCTGCGCGGCATCGCGAATGTAGAAATCCTTCATCTGGGCGGGCCGATCCTGTCCTAAACGCAACGGCGAAGCTTGATTTTGGGCGCGCTATATCGTAACCCATGGTGGCGTTGGAACCATGCGCAAACTTGGACGATCCGATAATTTGCATGGAAATCTTTTCCGAATCCTGCTCGGCGGATTGTTGCAGCTCAGCGCTCAACTTGGGAAGTGTTGGCTCGATCTCAGCTCGTCAGAACAGGGAGCTTTCGCTATACATGAGCTGATCGCCTTCCAAACGGGCTTCCGCCGTAAGCCGATGCGGTTTGGTTGGACCAGTGCCGTCGATGTGAAGCACCGTATGCCCGTGCACGACCAGCCAATCCGATACCAGCATGCGGTGACAGCGGAACCACAGCCGCTCCGCACACATGATGGCGACACGGTCATGCTGGGCGCGGGAAATCACGTCGTCGATCGCCTGGCGAAAATCAGGCGTCAACATGTAGTCGGCGTAATTGCGAAAGCTGTCGCTACGCAGAGCCATATTCGGAGAGACTGACATAATTTTCTTGCGGCGCCCTCCCAACCGCTTTTCCCAGGCGTACTCAATTCCGGCGGCGGGGAGCGCCTGGGCGAGTGATTCGCGGTTGAAGTGCGGGAGCCGGCGAGACATAGGGAAAGCCCGAATGTCTACCAGAGTCTGAATACCATGAGCACCCAGTGCGGCGATCAGATCCTCCAGAATTCGCGTGGAATGCCCAATGGTGTAGATCGTGGCCATAAGAAGAAGAGGACTCGGCAATTCTGACTTTGTGAGCGCGAGTTCAGCCTGAAGTCCGACGATAGAAGCTCAGCGCGGCGTCTCCCTGGACCAACCGCCGAACGCGCTGGAGCGATCCGAAGGCGTCACCGGGGTCGAACTTCTTTTCGTGTTCGGCAATCACGAGGCTCTCAGCTGTTATCAGCGTACTCTGCGACAGCGTTTCCAGAGTGCGAGCGTATTGCTCTCGCAAACGATAGGGCGGGTCTAGAAAACAATAGCTAAAGTGCGCGCCTCGCGCCTCCAGCCGGCGGAGCGCCTTTGTCGCATCCTGATCCAGGATCTCGAAGCCATGCTGAATGCCCAGTGCGTGCAAATTCTGCCGAATCAGATTGGAGGCTTGCTTAGAGTCCTCCACAAACACGACCTGAACTGCGCCACGGCTGAGAACTTCGATCCCCACCGCTCCAGTGCCGGCGTAGAGATCGAGCCAAGTGCTGCCCGATAAGGCTTGCGAGTTGCCGGCGGTAAGGACGTTGAACAGGGTCTCACGCAGCCGGTCGGAGGTCGGCCGCAGATCGAGGCCAGGCAGCGATTTCAGATGCCGGCTGCGATATTTCCCGCCGATTATCCGCATTGGTCGTAAGAGCGCATTGAGCCAAAGTGTATAGGCGATCCCACCCTCCGCCAAAAGACGGCAGAAGGACGGGGCCCCCCTTTATTGCTCATGCGATTCGATATTCAGATCCAATAAGGGATAAGCGAACAGCGCACGATAAAATAGAAGGGTATGGGTACGTGGATCTCTGGCATCATGCGCAGCTGGTCCTTTCCTATCGGGCACATAGGAAGGGCCCATGTGCGGGTGCATCTTTCTTTCCTGTTTCTTCTGCTGTTCATCTGGATGACCGAGGCGGCCACTCTGCGCAGCTCAGGGGTGGCCCGAAGCCTGGCGCTGACCGCCATCGTCTTGGGTTCAGTGGTTGTGCACGAGCTGGCGCATGGGCTGGCCGCCATTCGCCGCAACCTTCCTCCGCGAGTGCTGATTCTGCTTCCTATAGGCGGGATCACGCTGGTCGATGACGCCAACCAAAAACAGCAGGATCCAAGCGGCGAGTTGCCGGTTGCGCTGGCCGGACCGCTGGCGAATTTGCTGCTGGCATTTGTCGGCGCGAGCATCGTGCTGGCGTTAATGCCGGACGCCAGGTTGTGGACTCCGCCTCTCGTCTACGCCGGCAATCTGCTGCGCAGTTTCGTGTGGGTGAATGCCTTCCTCTGCGCGTTCAATCTGCTTCCGGCCTACCCCACCGACGGCGGACGCATTCTGCGGGGGCGGCTGGCGAGACACAATAACCTGGTGCCAGCCACGCGGCGAGCAGTGAGCGTAGGGCAGCTATTTGCGATGGTGTTCATCTTCGCGGGCATCTGGAACACCTGGCTGATGGTGGCTGGCTTCTTCCTGTTCCTGGCAGCACAGCTAGAGGAGCGCTCCATCCTGTTCCAGTCGGTAATGGAGAATCTGCGGCTGGAAGATGTGATGCTGACCGATTTTTCCACTCTCTCGCCTGCCGACACCCTCGAAGACGCGCTGGCGAAGGCGGTGCACACGCTACAGGATGATTTTCCTGTCATCCGCGGCAGCGACATGGTGGGCGTGGTGTCACGCCAGAAGATCATGACCGAGCTGCGCTCGCAGGGAAATGGTTACGTGCAGACGGTGATGAATCGGATGTTTGAAGCAGCGCAGCGCACAGAATCTCTCGCTTCAGGGCTGCGCAAGCTGAGCCGCCGAGGATTGAGCCTGATTCCTATCGTGGATGAGGGACGGCTGGTGGGCATCGTAACCTTTCAGAACCTGATGCACAGTATTCGTCTACTGGCGGAGTCGAAGAAGCTGCGGCGAGGGGAGTCGCCAGAGAACCGGGGATAAGCTGTAAACGGGAGGTTCAAGGCTGAAAAGTAACCTCGAGTCGGGGGGGTTTGGACCGCAAGATCCGTCGACTAGACGCGAGCTGCACGGGGAGAACCTGGGGCACGATGAATTGTGGAACTACCCCACCCTAGCCAAAGAACGGTTAGAGTGGGGCAGCCTCAAGTCTGCTTTCTGCAGCGTAGAACAGTAGTCTGAGACCGCCCTCGCGCCTGGAATCGCCATTTCTGCTAACATCTCCAGCTTTGCTGCGTCTAGTTCTAGAACTTGATCCCTGCCTACGATGTCCCTAGGAGCATAAGTCATGCCTGCCAAGAAGTTACTGCGCTCGTATCTGTATGTCCTCATAGCACTGCCCGTTTTCTCCAGCTTTGGCTGGTCACAAGGCGCGACGTCCAAGGCTGCAGCGAAGCCGGCGGTTCAGGTGGCCACGAAGGTAAAGACCGATAGTGCGCTGCCCACAATTCCATACGAAAAATACAAGCTTAAGAATGGCCTGGACGTGATCCTTTCAGAGGATCACCGGCTGCCGCTGGTCGCCGTGAATCTTTGGTATCACGTGGGGCCTGCCAACGAACGGCCGGGCCGCACGGGATTCGCTCATCTGTACGAACACATGATGTTCGAAGGTTCGAAGAACGTGGGTGCCAAAGCTCACTTCCGCTACCTGGAAGGCGCAGGGGCAAGCGACATCAACGGCACGACTGAATTTGACCGCACGAATTATTTTGAGACGTTGCCCTCGAATCAACTGGAACTGGCGCTGTGGCTGGAGAGCGACCGCATGGGCTACCTGCTCGACACCGTGGATCGCGAGAAGCTGGCCAATCAGCGGGACGTGGTTCGCAACGAACGTCGCCAGAGCATTGAGGGCGCACCCTACGGCCTGGCCGAGGAGGAGGTCTACCATCAGCTGTTCCCCAAGGGTCATCCGTATTACGCCTACGTGATGGGCTCGCATGCTGACATTGAAGCGGCACGTATAAATGACATCCGCGAATTCTTCAAGCAGTACTACTCTCCGAACAACTGCAGTCTCGCCATCGTGGGTGACTTCGATAAGGCGCAGACCAAGGCGTTGGTGGAGAAGTATTTTGGTTCGATCCCTGCAGGTCCGCCGGTTCCGAAAATCCAGGCGACCACGCCACCAATTACCTCCGAGCGCCGCGTGACGGTCACGGATCAGGTCGAATTACCTCGGGTGTACATGGCCTGGCTGGGCACGCCTATTTTCAAGCCCGGCGATGCCGAAGCTGATCTGCTGGCCCGCATTCTCGGGGGAGGAAAATCCAGCCGTCTGTATAAGAAGCTGGTTTATGAGAAGGAGATCGCCCAGGACGTGCAGGCCTCGAACAGCTCCCTAATTCTGGGCTCGGTGTTTGAAATCCAGGCTACGGCAAAGCCGGGGGTGAAGCCGGAAGAGCTGGAAAAGGCTATCAACGAAGAGATTGAAAATCTGCGCGCCAACGGGCCGACGCAAGCGGAACTGGAACGCGCCCGCAACACGACCGAAGCCCAGATGATTCATCAGCTCGAGCGGCTGGGAGGCTTCGGCGGAGTGGCCGACCGCTTGAACCAGTACAACCATTATCTCGGCGATCCCGGATACCTGCCCAAAGACCTTGAACGCTACAACCAGGCTACGGCTGCGAGTGTCCATGAGATTGCCAGCGAAGAATTGAAGCCCAACGCTCGCGTGGTGGTTTACGGGGTGCGGGGAAAGAAGGTGGTCAACGACGTTCCCAAAACGCCGGCCGAGCAGGAGGAAAAAGAATCGCAGGGCGGACCAGTTGTGGCGAGCAACTCTCCCAAGGAGCCGTGGCGTGCCAACCCACCTAAGCCCGGTCCGCTATCGAAGCTCACCCTGCCCACACCTGAGAGTTTCACGCTTCCGAATGGGCTCACCGTGATGCTGGTGGAGCGTCACAGTCTGCCCATCGTTTCTGCGAATCTTGTGGTCCTGGCCGGGAGCGAAGCAAATCCGCCAGACAAACCGGGACTGGCATCGTTCACCGCGGCGATGCTGGATGAGGGCACGAAGAAGCGTCCGGCGCTGAAGATCGCCGAGGATGCCGACCAGATTGGAGCCACCATCGGTACGGTACCGAGCGTGGACTCGACGTCTGTCACCATCCGTTCCCTGACCAAGAATGCGGACGCGGCCTTTGAGCTGTTTTCGGATGTCGCACTCGATCCTGCTTTCGATTCGAAGGAAATCGAACGCTTGCGCTCACGGCGCGTAACCTCCGTCATTCAGCAGAAGGATGAGCCTTCCCTGACGGCGCGGCGGGTTATGTATCACCTGCTGTATGGGCCTGGGAATCCGTACGGATACGTTGAGCTTGGTACCGAGGAGTCAAACAAAGCGATCACGCGCGACGAGATGGTGAAGTTCTGGCAATCGCAATATACGCCGGCTAATTCGGCGCTGGTGATTACCGGAGATCTCACCCAGGAGCAGGCGCGTGCTCTAGCAACCAAGTATTTCGGCGGTTGGAAGAGCAGCGGCGCCAAGCACCAGCCGGTGACGGTAAAGAACACATTGCAGAGGAGCATCTTTGTAGTCGATAAGCCCGATGCTCCGCAGACGGAGTTGCGCATTGTCACGCTGTCAGTGGCCCGGTCCAACCCCGACTACGTGCCGCTGGAGGTCATGAACATGGCACTGGGAGGATTGTTCTCCAGCCGCATCAACATGAACATCCGTGAAAAGCACGGGTACACGTATGGAGGATTTTCTGTGTTCGCCTATCGCCGTGCGGTCGGGCACTTCGTGTCAGGGGGAAGCATCCGAACGGATGTAACTGCTCCGGCGGTGAAGGAGATCTTCAACGAGATCGAGGGAATTCGCGAAGCGCCGATCAGTGCAGAGGAATTGGCTATGGCCAAAGGGGCGATAGCACTCTCGTTGCCGGCACTGTTCGAGACTTCGACGGTGATGGCAGCCACAGTGGGCCAGCTGTTTGTTTATGATCTGCCACTCGATTATTACCAAACGTTGCCTGCCAAAATCGACGCCGTTACTACGGCCGATGTGCAGAAAGTAGCGCAAACATGGCTGGTGCCGGAGTCGATGGTGATCGTGGCGGTGGGTGACCGCGCCAAGATCGAACCCGAGTTGAAGAAGCTGGACCTCGGCACGGTTGCAGCCGTTGATTATGAGGGCAATCCGGTGAAGGCTACGGCGGCGAGGGCGAAGTAGGGGAGCGAGGCGAAAGCGAGCAAAGGCCAATGATTCGGTTGCTCTATGGCCAGCTCTTAGCCGATTTTCAACTGCAGATCCCTCGGCCGCCGTTGGCGGCCTCGTGATGACAATCATGAGAACTCCTTGAGCGGCTCATTCCCACTCAAGCCAAAAGCAGGCTTGAGTGGGGCACCTGCGCCGCCTCCGGCGCCCTCGTGATGACAATCCCGGTCAAAATGCCATAATGGAAGTGGAGAATCCTGCTTCCGTGAGCTGCGAAATCTGCCACACCCGCAAGGAGAAGCGCTTTTGCCCGGCGGTGCACGGCCGCATCTGTTCCACTTGCTGCGGCACGGAGCGCGAGGTGACGCTGGACTGTCCGCTCGACTGCCCTTACCTGCAACAGGCGCACCGCAACGAGAAGTTGCGCACGGTGGAGGAGGTGGGGCGGGAAGCGCTGATGACGGAGGTAGAGATCCCGGAACAGTTTGTCTATGACCGGGAGCCGCTGATTCTGGGACTCGGGTACACCATAGCCCAGGCGGCGCATGCAGACAGATCCTTACAGGACCGTGAGGCTATAGCCGCGTTGACTGCGCTGGCCAAGGGTTTGCAGACGCGCGTGGAATCGGGATTGGTGTATGAGGAACGGTCCGCGAGCCTTCCGCAACAAGCCCTGGTGGATCAGCTGCGCAAGATGCTGGATCAGTATCGCGAAGTGGAGGTCAAGAACCAGGGCTACTCCTCGCTACGCGACAGTGATGCGCTTCAGGCTGTGGTCTTCCTGATGCGGCTTGGGCTGATGCACACCAATGGGCGTCCTAAGTCGCGGGCGTTTCTGGATTTTCTGTTGCGTCAATTTCCTGAGCAGAAGTCGGCGATTGCTGCACCGGGAGAAGCGCGGCAGATTGTGATGCCATAGAGTTCTCGAATACCCCTGTCGCTCCAACGGCAGCAAGACCGGGACTCCCACAGCTGAGATGCCACAGTCCCTCCCCATGCTTCTCACAAAGAGCTAAACACCGGGTCTTTCGACTCGGGCCGGGACCGGTGTGTCCGGCCCTCGCTCAAGATGACAATGAAAGAGTCTCGCGGGAGGTCTGCTCAGCTTTTGTTTCAGGTCTCCAACTTGCGCACAATTGGCGGGCCGGGGCCGAGCATGTCGCGTAGCTCGCGGATGGTTTGTTTGAAGATAGGGTGACGAACCTCCGGGGCGATCTCCGCCAGCGGCTCGAGCACGAAGCGGCGTTCGTGCATCGCAGGATGGGGGATGACCAGGCGCGGATCGTCCACGACCGAACCGCCGAAGAGCAGAATGTCGATGTCGATGACGCGCGGCCCCTTGGGCTGAAGGCGGCGCCTTCCCATCGATTGTTCGATCGAGAGCACTGCAGAAAGGAGCTGGCGAGGCATGCGCTCGGTCTCCAGCGCAACCGCACAGTTCAGGAACCAGGGCTGACGGACGAACTCGACAGGTTCTGTCTCGTACAAAGAGGAAACCGCCTTCACATCGCCTAGTTGGCGCAAATACTCAACGGCCGTACGCAGGTTGCCTTCGCGATCTCCCATATTCGAGCCGAGCGAGAGATAGGCGGTCTTGCGCACGAGGACCATTTGACCACAGAGGATACAGAGGACCAGAACACGAACGACGAATGCGCTGTGCCTGAACCCTCATCATTCTGCTTTCGCCGAGTTACACTTGGCAGCTCGGCAGGAGGTGTGTCGTGTTTTGGTCTTATCTGGGGTTTGCCCGGTTTTGCCGAATCGCATTCTGGTCCGTGCTTTTCTTTGCGCCGGCGGTGGGTGCGCAACAAAAAGCAGTCTCGCCGGCGTCGATCAATCCTTCCAAGCTGGTAGATCTCAGCTACACGTTCGACGAGAAGACGATCTACTGGCCCAATGCCGAAGGTTTTGAGAGGCATGTCGATCATTGGGGCCCGCGCGAGGATGGAGGGTGGTACGCGGCAGCGCATTTCTCGGCGGCAGAGCATGGTGGCACGCACATGGACGCCCCCATTCACTTCGCCAAGGGGAAACGCACTTTGGACCAGATTCCGGTGTCGCAACTGGTAGCGCCGGCGGTGGTGATCGACATCAGCGACAAGTGCGCAGGGCACCCCGATTACCTGCTTCAACCTGCGGATGTAGATGCGTGGGAGAAAGTGCACGGCCGCGTGCCCGCTGGATCGATCGCGCTGGTGCGCACCGGCTGGGGCAAGTTCTGGCCGGATAAGAAGCAGTACATGGGAACGGATGTAAAAGGGGACACCGCGCATCTCGATTTCCCCGGCATTGGGCCGGAAGCAGCCAAGCTGCTGGTGTCGCGAGGAATTGTTGGAGTCGGACTCGACACGGCGAGTATGGACTATGGACGGTCAAAGGATTTTCCGACACATGGGGTCATCAATGGCGCTGATCTGTATGGGTTGGAGAATGTGGCCAACATGGAGAAGCTGCCGGCGACTGGAGCTACCCTTATTGCACTCCCAATGAAAATCGGCGGCGGGACAGGAGCGCCTACGCGAGTTGTGGCAGTGCTGCCCTAGAGTACGATCAAACAGGACTCGCGGAAGTGGACTCGATGGCAGAAGCTGTAACGGCCGGCGACTCCTCGCTGGTTTCTTCCCACAGGCTGGAATCGCGGAGCAGGCGCGATACCAAGGCGGTGTGCATGGCGTGGCCAGCGCGATTGGCGACCACGCGGCCGATGATGCGGCGTCCCAGGAGCGCAAGGTCGCCGATCAGGTCCAAGACTTTGTGGCGAACAAATTCGTCGGGGTAGCGAAGCGGCCCATTGACCACGGCTTCGTCATCGAGGACGACGACGTTGTCGAGCGAGGCCCCGCGGATCAGGCCCATGCTTCGCATCTTGGCTTCGTCGCGAGTAGAGCCGAATGTGCGGGCAGCCGCGATTTCCCGGCGGAATTGGCCGTCGCTGAGATCGACCTCATAGGTTTCCCGGCCAATAAGCGGGTGAGCAAAATCGATGGTGTAGGAGACGGTGTATCCGCAGCCGGGGGAGACGCTAATGAACTTGTCGCCTTCCACCAGTGACAGCTCCCTGCGAATGCGATAGTAGGTGCGCGGCCGCCGCTGGCGGCGGAGGCCTACGCGATCGATCATCTCCATAAATGGCCGGGCGCTGCCGTCAAGAATCGGGAGCTCCAAGTTATCGAGCTCGATGATGGCGTTATCGACGCCGGCTCCCACGAGGGCCGCCAGGACGTGCTCGGTAGTCGAGATCAGCACGCCTTTTTTCATCAGGCTGGTAGCGTAGCTGACACGAGCGACATTGCGGCTGGTGGCTTCGATCTCGAATCCATCGAGATCGGTGCGGCGAAACAGGATGCCTGTACCGGCACTGGCCGGCAGCAGGCGCATGTTCGCCTTCACGCCACTGTGCAGACCAATCCCGTGACATTCGACGGCATCGCGGATTGTCTGCTCGTAGGTCAAAG
Source organism: Terriglobales bacterium (assembly GCA_035624455.1). NCBI lineage: Bacteria > Pseudomonadati > Acidobacteriota > Terriglobia > Terriglobales > Terriglobales bacterium. The sequence continues at coordinate 15,701 of DASPRM010000122.1, read as the reverse complement.
CGGGGGAATAAAGCCCTAGTACTACATAAGATTAACCCAGCTCTGCAAAGAAGGTGTGTGGCAGAAAGTGCACACTTCGTGGAATTTCAGGCGCAAATACTCAAGATGGTAACGGCGGGTGGTTTAAGGGACGTAAGCTCAAGCTGTGAGCTCCAGTCGACAGGAAACCGTGACAAACAGTGTGAGGCAATATGAAGTTCCAGTTGCGACACGTCAGCGTCCGGGTTGAAGAAGATGTGGCCGGTTGCGCGCGCGCCTGACCGCCCGCCGCGAGATCAGCGTCTCGCGTCTACTGGGTGATCTGCTGAAAGAGCGTATGCAGCAGGAGAACAACTACGACCGCGCGAGGTGCCGAGCCCTAACGCGAAAGCCCTTCATGCGAACTGGCGGCCACTACCTCTCGGGTGAAGAGGCGGATGACCTGCACAGTCTTCGTCGACACTAAGGTGCTGATTTACGCGATCGACCCTTCGGAAGATTTCCGAGTGATCAAAACTTCGCGGGAGTAATTGTCATCAACCCGTTCGAGCGCGATCCAGAGTCTGTTAGCTAATAACGGATCCAACTCGTACCTTCTCGAGCCAACGCACGGCGGTATCTGCGATCAATGATTGCGGAACTTACGTCGACTTGCATGAGAGCATCCGTCAGAAAAGAATAGCAAGGAACTCTTTATGCATTCGGAATGAACGGCGCGGCTGTCAAAACTGAGGTCGAGCGAAGACCCGATTTGGCGGAGCTAGGCTGCGCCTGAACGGACGAGACGTTTGTTCCCACAGGAGCACCGTTTCCACACGAGATTGCGGAACAACATCTTATGCACCAATCGCGCGGCAGTTAGATGAGAGACACTTGACAGAAGGCATCGTGAGTTCTCACATTAGCGCGGCACTGAATTTTTGCGTGGTGAGTTTTTTCACCACGCGAGAATCTTCGTGCTAGCATGCTAGTCGGTTCAGGCAACGAGACACTGCTTTAGGTTCTGTGCAAATCCGGGTTTTCTGCCGTGCTTCTCGCAACATCGCCGCAGGATATGCAATTCGCGGCCGGATACTCGGAAGCAGATTAGATCGTCTTGAGTGAGTCCGCGTGGACTCTGACCAGCCGGAAGAAGCCAGCGCAATGAAAACGGCGAATGCGGGACTGCAGGGCTGGCTGTCCCATGCCGGTCATCACGGGAAATATTTCCGGCCCGCCTGTGGATTCAGCACGGTTCTGAGTCGCAGGTGCGTATTGTTTTAGTGAGCGACTTCGGCGCACGTGGCGCTTGCGGTAAAGCGAATTTCAAATTTTCTTGTTCCACTGACGCATGCAGGACTAATACGACATGGCGAGTACTACGACCAGCATTGACGATCCCTGGGTACAAATTCTCAGCGCCCTGGAAAAGAAAATTAATCGTCACTCCTATGACACCTGGTTGAAGCCTACCCGTTTCAGCCACCAGCAGAATGGAGTGATGTTCATCCGGGTGCCCACGCCGGAGTTCCGCGACATTGGCGACAAGTACGGCGACCTAATCCAGGAAGCCATCGACAATCTTGGAATGGACTTCAATGACGTGAGGTTCATCACGGCAGAGGATTCCCGTCCTCCGGCTTCGGCAACACCTGTGCGTCACGACGGAGGCTTCTCGAACTCGACGCATGCGGTTGGGCAAACTGCTAAGCAGACCCGCTTTGACTGGGACGGAGCGGCGCAACTCAACCCCAAGTACACGTTCGAAGCCTTCGTCATCGGTTCGGGAAATCAGTTCGCGGCAGCCGCGGCCCGGGCAGTGGCAGAAAATCCTTCGAAAGCCTACAACCCGTTGTTCCTGTACGGCGGTGTGGGTATGGGCAAGACCCACCTGATGCAGGCCATCGGTCATGAGGTGAAAAAGCGCAGTCCGCAATATTCCATCTGCTATCTCTCCAGCGAGCGCTTCACCAACGAGATGATCAACTCTCTACGCTACGACAAGATGTCGAGCTTCCGCGATAAGTTCCGCAATGTCGACATGCTGCTGGTGGACGACATCCAGTTTCTGGCGCAGAAAGAACGGACCCAGGAGGAGTTCTTCCATACCTTCAATGCGCTGCATGAGTCGATGAAGCAGATCATTATCGCGAGCGACCGGCCGCCGAAAGAGCTGGCGGAAATCGAAGACCGGCTGCGAAGCCGCTTCGAATGGGGCTTGATCGCCGACATTCAGCCTCCCGATCTGGAGACCAAGGTCGCCATTCTGCAAAAGAAAGCGGAACTGGAGAGAGTGCTGATTCCCACCGACGTGGCGCTGTTCATTGCTTCCAACATTCGCTCCAACGTACGCGAGTTGGAAGGGGCGCTGATCCGGCTGATCGCTCATTCCTCGCTGATTGGAACTGAGATCACGCTGCCCTACGCCCAGCAGGTGCTAAAGAATTTCATCGACTCCCAAACCCGCAAGGTGTCGATTGACGCCATCCAGAAGTCCGTAGCCGAGCAGTTTGGGTTGCGGGTACAGGAGATCAAGGCGAAGAACAACTCCCGGGCCATCGTGTATCCGCGGCAGATTGCCATGTACTTAGCGAAGCACCTGACCGATGCGTCGCTGCCGGAGATTGGGCGGCAGTTTGGCGGCAAGCACCATACCACCGTCCTGCATTCCATTGAAAAAATCGAGGAAGTACGCAAGGCGGACAAAGATTTGAACAGGATGCTGAACAAGCTGACTGAGATCTTGAGCGGGTAACAATAGGGTTTTCGATAGCCGATTCACCCCAACGCGGAACATGAGCTCGATTTCCCTGTGGAGCCTTTGTGAAAAGTGTGCAAGAAACCAGCCCGAGTAGTGAAGAGTTGGCGGAATTAGGGGGAGTTTCAGCCCGGGGCTGGATTTTTACGGGATTCAGGATAGGGGCAAGTAGTTGGGACGGATGCTGCTTAGCAAAGGTTTCCACATTTCCTACGCCATCCTCTACTACTTCTCTACGGCTGTCTGATTGAATTATCCTAATGATATATAAGTAAGTCCGTAGCCAGCTTCAAGAAGTACCTGGCCGTGCCAGGGCCCTTGCGCGCACTCTGACGGCAGCGGGCTTAGGAGACTGCGATATGGAGATCACCGTCAGTAAGTCTGACCTCCTGAAGGAACTTAGCGCCACGCAGGGCGTGGTCGAACGCAAGACCACGATTCCCATTCTTTCGCATTTCTTATTCGAAGCAACTGGCGACAAGCTTTCCCTCACCGCAACCGATCTTGACCTCGGACTTCGCACCTGCTGTCCCGCAAAGGTGAAAAAAGAGGGCTCCTGCACGATCCCCGCCCGCAAGCTCTACGACTATGTGAAATTGCTCCCTGACGGCGATATCACAATCAAGCTGCTGGACAATCACTGGGTCAATATTCGTCTGGGGCGGTCCAACACGAAGATGGTGGGAATGGCACGCTCTAATTTCCCCAGCTTACCTGTGTTTCCCACCAGCGGTGTAATCCGCATTCCGGCGCAGGTGCTGCACACCATGATCGCCAAAACCATCTTTGCCATATCAAACGAGGAATCCCGCTACACCCTGAACGGCGCTTTGATGGTGCTGAAGCCAGAATCGATCACCATGGTAGCTACCGACGGACATCGCCTGGCACACATCGAGAAGGCTCACGAAAGCTTTCCCGATGTTTCGGATTTGAAAACGCTGGTCCCCAAGAAGGCTATGGCCGAGCTGAATTCGCTACTCCAGGCGAATGAAGATCAGACGATTGAGTTTGCGCGTGATGAATCGACGCTGTTCTTCCGCATAGGAAACCGGGTGCTCACTTCACGTCAACTGACCGGCCAGTTCCCGAATTATGAAGCCGTGCTGCCCAAGGACAACACCAAGCAGGTGACGGTACGGAGTGAGGATATTTCTGGCGCCATCCAACGCGTGGCGCAGTTTGCCGATGAGCGCTCGGGAGCGATCAAGCTGCGGCTGGACAAGGGAGTGATGACGGTTTCGTCTTCGTCGGCGGACACGGGAGAGTCGGAAGATACGATTGAGACGGCTTACCAGGCTGAGCCCATGGTGATCGGATTCAATTCCGGATATCTGCTGGACTTCTTCAAAGCAAGCAGCGGCGGCGACATCCGGTTGGAGTTCAAGGATGCGCAGTCGGCAGGCCAGTTGCGTCCGGAAGAGAATGGCGATGTGGATTTCAAATATCGCTACATCGTGATGCCGATGCGGATCTGAAGGCGATTTCCTGATCGTCAGCCCCTATCCCAATTTGGGCGCATATTCGTTGTTTGAGTGAGGACTATCCTTCCGCCGCTTTTCCCGGATTGACGTAAACCAAGTGACGTTTTAGGCTCGCAATCCACAAAATTCGAGCTCTGGAGGCAACATGAAAGGCTTCCGGGAATTCATACTGCGCGGCAATGTAGTGGATCTGGCGATTGGGGTGGTGATTGGTGCAGCATTTGGCACGGTGGTTACCGCCTTCGTGAAGGATTTGCTTACTCCGCTGATCGCGGCGATTGTTAAGAAGCCGGATTTCTCCGCGTTTTCCTTTGAGATCAATGGCGCCAAATTTCTCTATGGCGACTTTTTCAATGCAGCCATTTCCTTTCTGCTGATAGCGCTGGCTGTCTACTATTTTGTGGTGCTGCCGGTGAATGTCCTGATGGACCGGTTCAAGAAAGCGCCGCCATCGGATCCAACAGTCCGGTCGTGCCCGGAGTGCTTGAGTGCGATTCCTGTAGAGGCACGTCGCTGCTCGCACTGCGGGCAAGCGGTGGCGCCGGCACGCGCGGCATGAGCGGCTGAGCCCTTGTTTTAGAAGAGCGGGTACCCGGCGGTTGTCGAATCACATGGTTCACGCCCGTCGTGAGTACGCGGGAATCGCTTGGAGGAACGCTGAGATGTCCCGCAAAGCCATACTCCTTACGCTTGCGCTGGCGGTTGCCGGTTGCCTTCAGGCGTGGGCAAGATCCGATGTTGAGGATAAAGTGCGCTTCGGGCAGAGCATCACGGTAGCGTCTGGGGAGAAGATCGGCGATGCGGTTTGTTTTGGTTGCTCGGTCCGGATTGAGGGTGAAACCGGCGACGTGGTGGTGTTTGGCGGAAGCGTTTCCGTCAACGGCAGGACTGCTGACGTGGCTGTTTTCGGAGGCTCAATCGAACTGGGGCCTCAGGCGGACGTGCGCGGAGACGTGGCGGTGGCAGGGGGCGAAGTCCACCGTGATCCGGCCGCGCGCGTGAAGGGCGATGTGCAGAACCTGCCAGGCAAGGCAATGTTCGGCATTGGCGGGGTAGGGATGCTGTTCCTGTTCTCACTACTAGGGGCGATTCCGCTCGCGCTGCTTCTTACCCTGCTCGCGTTTCTGATTCTTAAAGAGCCGCGGGTGAATGTCATGGCCAACGCCGCCAAAACGCAAACCGGCGCGGTGCTGCTAGCGGGCTTGGCAGTAGTGGTTGCCATGGTGCTGTTATGCGGATTAGCGATCCGGGTGGGGCACAGCCTGCGTGTGTTGATGTTTATTGTGTGCTTGGGCTTCGTGGTCACGCTAGTTGTCGGTTACACCGGGTTGAGTTCGTGGATCGGACGGCAGCTGGCGAAGAATGCACAGCCGCTGGCGGTGGTGCTGGTTGGCGCGGTCGCGATCTGCATCCTGCAGGCAATCCCGCTGATTGGTGGGATTGCGTTTGTGGTGTTTGTCCTGCTGGCGCTGGGATCGGCGGTGTTTACCGGGTACGGCAGCGCGCAGGACTGGTTTCGCACAAGAGTGGGGTGAGCAATCAAGTTGTCAACGGCGAATTTCCGAGTTGGCCATCATGGGGGAGCAAAGTTGTAATGACTGCCTAGTTCTTAGCCCCGGTGATCGCAAATGCGATAGCTGCTATATGTGTTCGCTTCGCTGTCCGATTTGAATTACCGCCGGCGTGGCCTCTGTTTGGCGGATACAGACCGAATGATGACGCTACCCCGCCCCGTTGCCGGCAGCGGGTTTTCGCAAAACTCACAGCGGACAAGGGGTCAATTCCATGTCGCACTCTTATTCCAGAGCGTTGATCACCTGCACCGCTGTGGTGAGATCCGCGCCGGTAGCCGATTGGTATTTCTTCACTGCGTCAATTCGTTGGCCCTGACCGACAAGCGTCTTCAGTTGGGTCAGTAACGGGTCCTTTATTTCGGACGCCAGCTCGCGAGCGTGCTCTCTCTGTGCCCTTCCCTTTTCGAGGTTCTCGCGAAACAACCTGGCACCTTCCGCATTGGCACAGGGATAAACAAGGAACCATTCCCCGTTGTTTGCCGCAATGGTGCGAATGATGGTCACTGAGCTGTTCGGGCGAGGCTCCCAGTTGATCTGAACCTGGTAGCTGGGGTGCACCGGATACTTGAATGCCCGCGGAGGAGCTCCGGGAACCACCATCTCGTGTTCGACGGGCGTTATTGAAATGTCATATTTGCCGCGCGGCGCTTCCTCAACATCGTGGTTGATGAGGAAATCAAAGTACTCGCGATTGGAAGCATTGATGCAAGCCAGGAGCTGCGGGTGAAGCAACTGCCGGACGCGGGTGGGATCCTTCGATTGCACCGCAGCGATGTAATTCCTGGCAAATTGCTGCCGCGCCGAATCGGCCGTGGTCCCGGTCTGTGCTGCGACTGGGATGACCAGTGGGCAGCTTGCGTAGAGGAGCATTGCGGAGGCGAAGAGGGCGATTCGGGTTTGCGTGCGCATGATGCCATGATGCACGAGCGTCCAATTCCATGCAGGCGTGAAACTGCGCAGGAACCTGACCTGACACCGGGCCCCGAGAGATCTGAAGATATCGATACGGCTCGTTCCTCTCTGGCAGTGCAGGGAGATCGTTTTATTGCGGAATCCTGCAGGATGCCTCTGCATCTCTTCCGAGTATTGTGCGCACCCTAGGAATGATTGGCGGGCTTGGGCCCGAGTCCACGATCGACTATTACCGGTTTATCCTCGCGCGCTATCGCGAACGTAAGCCGGATAGCGGGTATCCCCACGTAATCATCAACAGCCTTGACGTCGATAAAGGTATCGCCCTCCTTGATGCAGGGCAGCTTGAGGAGCTGGTTGAATACCTTGCCACTGGCATAGAGGTGCTGGTGCGCGCCGGTGCGGAGTTTGGTTGTATCGCGGCAAACTCGCCGCATCTGGTCTTCGATGAGGCCCAACGCCGTTCGGCAATACCGCTTCTCAGCATCGTTCGCGCCACAGCCGATCACGCAAGGTCACTCGGTTTGAAGAAGGTGGGGCTGTTTGGGACCGGATTTACCATGCGAGCGAATTTTTACCCGGAGGAGTTCCGGCGGGCGGGTATTGCCATGGTCCGGCCAAAGGAAGGAGAACAGGAATTCATCCACCGAAAGTACATAGGTGAATTGCTGAAGAATAAATTTCTGCCGGAAACCAGGACGGAGATTGTGCGCATCGCGCAAAGGATGGTGAACGAGGACGGGATCGAGGCGGTGGTGCTCGCAGGGACGGAACTGCCGTTGTTATTGCGTGACGCAGGTTTAGGCCTCAAGATTCTGGATACAACTGTGATTCACGTCGAAGCCATCGTTGACGAGTTGCTGCTGTGAACTTGGCACCATTTCACGACGCCCATCCTCCGCCAGAAGCAGCGGAAGGGCGGGTCAAACTCTAATCGAGTTCTTCACTGCTTTGACTGCATTGAAGCCCAGGTATTGCTCAAAGTGCGTTCTTTCGACGAAATCCGCGGGTCTCGCCATTGGCCAGTTTTGTTCCTCGTAAATAACTGAACACGAAAGCTTTATGCGATCAGCCAGCTCCCAAAGAAAGGCTCCCGTGTGGTAAAATTTGATTAGGTCTGAGGGCACTAAATTACTGAAATTTCAAGCAGTTGAATGCCCGGAGAACGCTTCCCGGAAACGATTTTTCTGTCCGACGACCGCGAAATAGCCGCCTCGGCGCCCCAGCCGTCAGGCCAGTGATGTGCGGGGTCAGTTTAAGTCCGAGGTCCCCGGATGCCGCAGCTTGCCGCAGCGATTTGCGCTGCGTGCTCGACAGTTCCGCACCATGGTGCGGTCTGATAAGCGCGTGCGGGGGCACGATGGGAGTTCGATGCCCGCCAAAGAGATTCGCAGCGAAACAGTGCTCGCCGAAGAGAACGAAATCACCACGACAAGCAAGAACGACAAGCCGGCCAGCAAGAACGGTAACGGAACCGAAGCCGACTACACTGCCGAGTCGATCAAGGTGCTCGGTGGCATGGAAGCAGTGCGCAAACGGCCGGCGATGTATATCGGATCGACGGGCGAGCTGGGATTGCACCACCTGGTTTACGAAGTGGTGGACAACTCGGTGGACGAAGCGCTCGCCGGTTATGCTTCGCGAGTCGATGTCACCATTCATATCGACAACTCAATCACCGTGATCGATGACGGCCGCGGCATCCCCGTCGATGACATGGTGGTTGACGGCGAAAAACTTCCCGCGGCGCAGGTGGTAATGACCACATTGCACGCCGGGGGCAAGTTTGACAGCTCGACGTACAAGGTCTCTGGCGGTCTGCACGGCGTTGGCGTCTCTTGCGTGAATGCCCTAAGCGAGGAACTGAATCTCGAGATCTGGCGCAACGGCTTCACTTGGGAGCAGTCCTATTCCAAGGGCGACCCGACGACGAAACTGAAGAAGACCGGCAGCGCGGGGCGTAAGGTTGGAACGAAGGTGAACTTCCGGCCCGATCGCGGGATCTTCACGGTCGTCGAGTATAACTTCGATACGCTGGCGCAGCGGCTGCGCGAACTGGCCTTTCTCAACAAGGGCCTGGTGATCACGCTCACTGACGAGCGCACCACCGATCCCAAAACCGGCGAAGCCAAGAAGCTGGAATTCAAGTACAACGGCGGCATCGCCGAATTCGTGAAGCATCTGAACCGCGGCAAGAACGTTCTGCACGACAAGCCGATCTATATGGAGGCAACGCGCGACGGCGTGGAGATGGAGATTGCCATCCAGTACAACGATGGCTACTCGGAGAACGTCTTCAGCTTCGCCAACAACATCAACACGGTGGATGGCGGCACGCATCTTTCCGGATTCCGCACGGCGCTCACGCGCACGATCAACTACTACGGACAGCAGCTTGGGTTGTTCAAGGACGTCAAGGAAAATCTGACGGGCGATGACGTGCGCGAAGGATTGGTGGCGGTGATCAGCGTGAAGCTGTCGCAGCCTCAGTTCGAAGGTCAGACCAAAGGCAAGCTGAATTCCGATATCGCGGGCACGGTACAGGCCTTCCTGAATGAGCGCCTGGGCGCCTATTTCGAGCAGAATTCAACTGCAGCGCGAAAGATCATCAACAAGGCGATTGAAGCGGCGCGGGCGCGAGAAGCGGCGCGAAAGGCGCGCGACCTCACGCGGCGCAAGGGAGCGCTGGATGGAGGCGGGCTGCCGGGAAAATTGGCGGACTGCTCCGAGCGGCAGCCAGAGCGTTGCGAGCTGTTTCTGGTGGAGGGGGAATCCGCGGGCGGCACCGCCAAGCAGGGACGCGACCGGCGATTCCAGGCGATTTTGCCGTTGAAGGGCAAGATTCTGAATGTCGAGAAGGCGCGCTACGACAAGATGCTGAGCCACGAAGAAATCCGCGCCATGATCACGGCGCTGGGGACCGGGATCGGCAAAGATGACTTCGTCGCTGGCAAGCTGCGCTACGGCAAGATCATCCTGATGACCGACGCCGACGTGGATGGCTCGCACATCCGCACTTTGTTGCTGACGTTTTTTTTCCGCCACATGCAGGAGCTGATCAAGCGCGGCAATGTGTTCATTGCACAACCGCCACTGTACTCGATACGCAAAGGCAAATCGCACCAGTACATCAAGGACGACCGCGAATTTGTGCGTGTGATGGTGAAGCGGGCAGCAGATGGGCTTATCGTGCGCTACGGCGAAGGCGCGGCCAAGCTGGAAGGGGCGGCGCTGGCGAAGTTCATGACCACGTTGAATGAGTATCTGAGCTTCTTCGACAAGGTAGAAAAGCGGCTGCGCAATGAAGAAGTCACGGAGCTCCTGCCGAGGCTGGATCTGGCGAAGCGTGCTGATTTCGAAGGCGACAAGAAGGAGCCACCAAAGAAAATATCGCAGCTGCAGAAAGAATTGCAGAAGCTGGCCAAGAAACAGGAATTCAAGAAAGTAGAGTCGCGTTTCGATGAAGAGCACAACCTGTGGGAGGTGCTGTTTGTGAACGCGCAGGGCGCGGAACATGTGATCAACTGGGAGGTGGCAAGTTCGCCTGAATATCGGCAGATGCTGGCCAAGTACAAACTGGTCGAGACCTACATGCAGCCGCCGTTCGTGATCGAGGTGAAGCCGCGCGAAGACACCAAGGCCGACAAGGAAGAACTGAGCGACGCCGAGAAGGAAGAACTGGATAAGACGGAAAAGAAGGCTCCCAAGGCCGCAGCGCGGCGCAAGCATGAAACCGAGGTGGTGGAGAAGACCACGGCGCGCGAGCTGTTCGATTACGTGCTTAACGAAGGCAAGAAAGACTTCACCGTTCAGCGATATAAAGGACTGGGGGAGATGAGCGCAACGCAGTTGTGGGATACGACGATGGACCCGGAGCGGCGGACGCTGCTGTCGGTGAAGTTGGAAGATATCGCCGAGTGTGAGGCCATCTTCTCGACGTTGATGGGCGAGGACGTGGAGTCGCGGAGAAAGTTCATCGAGGAGAATGCGCTGGATGTGAAGAATCTGGATATCTGAGTCGCAGAGTTTTGCAGATCGTTCGTGAGCCCGGCCGAAAATGGCCGGGCTTATTGTTTTTTGCAGAAGCTCTTGTTTTCGATAAGGAAGATGCCAAAGGGTCTGCGGTTCAGAAGAAAGGGCTGTTAATCGCGGAACTTTCGCGGTCGTCATGGTGTCGAAAGGGGCATGAAGATGTGGCGAGTTCTGATGCTGACAACCTTGACTTTGGGTCTCGTGGCAAGCGTGTGTGCCCAAGCTTGTCCGGTAGATGATGACGCGGCTGTATCGAGCGGCACCACTGTTCAGGACGTGCAGGGTGAATTCGTGCTCTGGGCGATGCCAATACTCATGCTTGGGCTTACGGCTGGCCTTACGATCATGCTCCGAAGCAAGCAGAAGGAATCTGTTGCCTCGCTTAATCTGTCAAATGGGGACGAGCAACCGGCATTCCCTGATGCTGTGACGATTGAACTGAGTCTACTGGCGCTGGAATTTGATCAGGTAAGCGCGGAGAAAGGTGTAGACGACGAAGTAGCCGCCTTGCGTTGAAGGGGCGCGGCTGTGGCGGCGTTCACAGAGCTTCTGGGATTGGCAGACGATTCGGCTCTTGCGGGCAGCATCTGCTGTGGCGACTGATCACGCAGCGGAGCGGGGCTCCGCCTGAACGGACGAGACGTCCGTTCCCACGCGGTTCTTTAGAACCAAAAGATTCTTCGACCCCCTCCTCCGGCCCCCAAGAAACCAAAGGCGGGTTTGTTGGGGATTCCGCGTGCTCGGCCTTGCTAGGATGACACCCAAGGAAGTGGCACTTTCGGGGATTACCAGAGTTTTGCAAGCACTGATCCAAGCTTACGTTCTTTGTTCGAATGCCGGGAGGAGAGTTATCCGTCCCGGCCTGACGAGGGAGAACATCTGTGAAAAGTCTGATCTGGACAGCCATTATCGCCGTCAGCCTATTTGCCGGCGCTTCCAATGCCATTGCGGAAGAAAATTCGCCTGCATGGCGAAGTACGCAGCAAAGTCCGCCGCAAGGGACGAGTGAAGGGACACAAGAAGCAGGCGGTAACTCGAATTCCCGCAGTGCCTCGCCCGCGCTGACCATCTACAACCAGAATTTTGCGTTGGTAAAAGAGCGCCTGCCGCTGGAATTGACTGCGGGGGTGAACACCATGCGCTTCAGCGAGATTACGTCGCAACTAGAGCCGTCGTCGGTGGTGCTGCGCGACCCCTTGGGTCAACGCTCGCTCCAGGTGCTGGAGCAGAACTATCGCGCCGATCCCATCTCGCAGGAGCTGCTGCTTTCGCTCTATGAAGGCAAGACGATTGATTTTCTGGTGAACCCAGGCGAGCCACAGAAGATGGTGAAGGGAAAGATCATTCGCAGCGGCTACATCCCCAGCCTGGTCCGCTTGGGGCAGTACCAGCAGCCGCAGTATCAGCAGCCGATCATCGAAGTGGATGGTGTGCTGCGCTTCGGATTGCCGGGGCAGCCGCTGTTTCCTGCGCTCACCGGCGACACCATCCTCAAGCCCACGCTCAACTGGCAACTGCGTACGGACAAGCCGGGCCGGTTCGATGCCGAGCTCTCGTACATCACTGGCGGGATGAGTTGGCAGGCGGACTACAACCTGGTCGCGCCTGAGAAGGGCAACACGCTCGATGTGATCGGCTGGGTCACGATCGACAACCGCAGCGGCCGCGTGTTCGAGAATGCGCGCCTGAAGTTGATGGCGGGTGACGTCAACAAGCTACAGCCTGGCGAGCGGGACAACTATGCCCGCACCGCTAAGGCGATGGCAGTCTTGTCGGACGAGCGGCGCGAGGCTGTGACCGAGAAGACGTTCGACGAATATCACCTGTACACGCTGGAGCGCCCGACCACTTTGCACGATCAGGAGGTGAAGCAGGTGGAATTCGTGCGCGCGGCTGGGGTGTCATCCAACCGGCTGTATCTGTACGACGGCGCCAGCTTCGATTGGGCTCGGTTCCAGTACTATTCGCCGGAGCAGTTGCGCGTGGAGCGCGATCTAGGCACACAGACGAACAAGAAGGTCTGGGTAGTACAGGAGTTCAAGAATTCGGAGAAGAATCACCTCGGCATGCCTCTGCCGAAAGGCCGGCTGCGGTTTTATCGGCGCGACAACGATGGCCATCTGGAATTCACCGGCGAGAGCGAGATCGACCACACGCCCAAGGATGAAACGGTGCGAGTGTACACCGGCAACGCCTTTGACCTAGTGGGCGAGCGCAAGCGGACCAACTACGCGATCGACACAAACCGTCGCTGGATCGATGAGTCGTTCGAAATCCGGCTGCGCAATCACAAGAAAGAGGCGGCGACCTTCACCGTGCAGGAGCACCTGTATCGATGTGTGAATTGGCAGATCACGGAAGAGTCGCATCCACACAAGAAGACAGAAGCGCAACGGATGGAGTTTCAGGTGACGGTGCCGCCGGATGGGGAGCAGGTGGTGACGTACACAGTGCACTACACGTGGTAGGGAGGGGTTGTTCAACGGCTCGGAAGCGCAAGCCGTGGACGGATTCAGCGTAACCGTTCTGTCGACATTTACGTGACAGTTTGCTCTTGGACAGGAGTAAGGAAAACGCAAGATCCTTCGACTCCGCGCCCGCGACCCGCAAAAAGCGCGGGTCGGAAAGCAGACAGGCGCGTCGCTCAGGATGACAAATAGAAGAACCTTGATCGGCGCGGCTGAAGCCGCGCCCCTTCAAAGCCACTTACTGGATTAGCGTGCCGTTTCCGTTGCCGTTTGTCTCCTCGGCGGGGATGACCACGGCTGCCGCTACGCGATCGCCTTCTTCCAGCGACAGCAGGCGGACGCCCTGGGTTGAGCGGCCCGCTTCGCGGATCTGCTCGGTCTCGGTGCGGATGATCTTGCCGAACTGGCTAATGATCATCACTTCGGCATCTTCCGTGACCAACATGATGGAGACCACTTTTCCATTGCGCGCCGTGGTCTTCACGTTGATCACGCCCTTACCTCCGCGCGACTGCAGGCGGTATTCGTCCACCGGCGTGCGTTTTCCGTAAGCGTTCTCGGTGACGGAGAGAATCTTGTCGGCAATTTCCTCGGCTTCCTGCTCGCTTTCCGGCTTGGGCGGATGTTTGGGCGTGACTGCCATGCCCACGATGTAGTCGCCTTTGTCCAGATCCATTCCACGCACGCCGAAGGCAGGACGGCCCATGGGGCGGACATCCTCCTCGTCGAAGCGGATGGCCATCCCTTCGTGAGTAGCAAGAAAGATGATCTGGTTGCCGTCGGTGACCTGGGCGGCGACCAGTTCGTCGCCTTTGTCGATGCCGATGGCAATGATGCCGCGGGACATCACATTGCAGAAGTCCTTGAGCGGAGTTTTCTTCACAGTGCCCTGGCGAGTGACGAAGAGGATGTATCTGTTTTCCTCTTCCAGGTTGCGCACCGGCAGGAAGGCGCGAACGTTTTCGCCGGGCTGCAGAGCTACCAGGTTGCCGATGTGCTTACCCTTGCCGGCTGCGCCGACGTCGGGAATTTCGTACACCTTCAGCCAGTACACACGGCCGTTGTTGGTGAACACCAACAGGTAGGCATGAGTGGATGCGATGTAGAGATGTTCGACGAAGTCCTCCTCGCGCGTGCTCATGCCGCGCCGGCCAGTGCCACCGCGACGCTGCGAGCGGTAAGTGGAGATCGGGGTGCGCTTCAGGTAACCGGAATGCGAGATCGTGACTGCCACCTGCTCGTCGACAATGAGGTCCTCGAGCTGGATCTCGGTGGTCTCGTCGACTAACTGAGTGCGGCGGGCGTCGCCGTATTCTTTCTTGATCTCCTCCAATTCCTTCACGATGATGCCGCGCAGCTTCTTTTCGGACGCCAAGGTTGATTCGTAATCGGCAATCTGCTCGCGAATCTGTTTCAACTCGCTGATGATTTCGTCGATGGAGAGCCGGGTGAGGCGATGCAGTTGCAACTCCAGGATGGCATCGGCCTGCTTGGCGTCGAAGGGGCGCTCGGGCTTGTTGCGGCCCACGCTGACGTTGCTCTTCCTGCCATTGACGTTGACTTCGATGCTCTTGCCGCCGAAATATGCGACCAGGTTGTCGCGTGCCTCGGTGCGGTTGTTGCTGCCGCGAATGATGGCGATCACGTCGTCAACGTGATCGAGAGCGACTTTGTAGCCTTCCAGGATGTGTTCCCGCTCACGAGCCTTGGCCAAGAGGAACGCGGTGCGCCGGCGCACCACGTCGATGCGGTGATCGACGAAGTGGCGGATCGCCTCGACCAGACCCATTTCCCGTGGCTGGCCGTTCACCACGGCCAGGAAGATCATGCTGAAGTTCTCCTGCATCTGGGTGTGCTTGTAGAGTTGATTCAGCACGATCTGGGCTTCTGCGCCTCGCTTGAGCGGCACAACAATGCGCATTCCTTCGCGATCTGATTCATCGCGCGGCTCACCTTGAATGTCGTCGATAACTTTGTTCTCGGCTAATTCCGCAATGCGCCGGACCAGCGCTGCCTTGTTGGTCTGGTAGGGAATTTCAGTGACTACAATGGCCTGCCGGCCTTCGGTCATCTTCTCGATCGATGCCTTGGCACGCATGGTGAAACGGCCACGTCCGGTCTTGTAAGCGTCCACGATTCCAGCCTTGCCGTAGATGAAGCCGCCAGTGGGGAAGTCGGGTCCCTGCACGTCTTTCATGACTTCGGCCAGCGTGGCATTGGGATTGTTCACCAGGGTGATGGCCGCGTTAACGATCTCAGTCAGGTTGTGTGGCGGGATGTTAGTGGCCATGCCGACGGCAATGCCATTGGCGCCGTTGATGATCAGGTTGGGAATCTTGGTGGGGAGAACGACAGGTTCAGCGGTGGTATTGTCGAAGTTCTCGACAAAATCGACCGTGTCTTTCTCGATGTCGGCCATCATCTCTTCGGCGATGGCGGTGAGGCGGCACTCGGTATAACGGTAGGCCGCGGGAGGATCGCCATCGACGGAGCCGAAATTGCCCTGGCCGTCGAT